>CAWVWD010000087.1:0-10493 GCA_963933585.1 uncultured Saprospiraceae bacterium | reverse complement strand
ACGCCCATTTTATATAAATTGCTCCCAGGTGAATCCGCCACCAAAAGCGGTTAGAATTAAATTATCACCTTTTTTAAGTTGATTTTCATATTCCCAAAGACAAAGTGGAATTGTACCATTTGTTGTATTTCCATATTTGTGAATATTCAACATTACCTTTTCTTCCGGAATATTTGTAAAACGCCCAACAGCACCAATAATACGTTTATTCGCTTGATGCGGAACTAACCAGCTCAAGTTTTCAGTCGTCAAATTATTTCTATCCATCACCGTCCCAACGACATCAGCCATACTTGAAACTGCTGCTTTGAAAACAGGGCCACCATCTTGGAATACAAAATGCTCTCTTGCATCTACCGTTTCGTGTGATGCAGGACGAGCAGAGCCACCAGCTTTCATGTGTAAAAACGCGCGTCCGCTTCCATCACTTTTAAGCAAAGTATCTGTAATTCCAGTTCCGTCAGTGGTTGGTTCTAATAAAACAGCCCCACCACCATCACCAAAAATAACACAAGTCCTTCTATCTGTATAATCAATAATAGACGACATTTTATCAACGCCAACTACGATTACTTTTTTGTAAAGTCCTGATTCTACGAATTTAGAAGCCGTCGTTAAAGCATATAAAAAGCCTGAACAAGCCGCATTTAGATCATAACCAAAAGCATTCACTAAACCACATTTATCGCCAATGATGTTTGCCGTAGCTGGAAATTGCATGTCAGGGGTCGTCGTCGCACATATAATGAAGTCGATTTCCTCTGGTTTCGTATTCGTTTTTTCTAATAATCCGTTTACTGCTTGTTCTCCAATATGTGAAGAACCAGCACCTTCTTCCTTCAAAATTCTACGTTCCTTAATTCCTGTTCGAGAAGTAATCCATGCGTCATTAGTTTCTACCATAGTTTCCAAAATCGCATTCGTAAGGCGATATTCGGGAACCCAACCATGAACGCCAGTTATTGCGGCTTGGATTTTTGACATAATTTATTTGGTTATGATTTTTAATAATAATCAATTCAGAATGAATTGGTTAGCCTATTGAAAATACTTTTATCAATTTTTAAAACTAACTTTTTTGCAAAAATAGTTGGATTGTTACAAAAATGTAGGAAAGTGAAGTCTTTTTTATTGGAAGTGCATTTTTTGATTATTATTTCAGAACTATTATACAATGATAGTTAGATTATTAGTCACTCAAAAAAATTAGTATTCCTTAAGTATTTATATGCTTAAAATGGAAACTAAAAGCTAAAGTCGTCTGTAAGTTTTGATATGTTTCGTCTGGTTTTAATTCTAAATAGCCATGATATTGATGAACAGTTTTTTGAATACTGTATAATTTAGAAAGGAAAGCTTGCTCTTTAATAGATAAATTATCTATTGCTATATTTGGATTATTAAAGATGATTTTGAAAAAATGAGGTTGGTGAATCTCTCCTAAAAAAGAAAGTTTTAGATTTAAATAAGTATTACTTAAAGTATCGTTTGAAGTAACATTTAGTTTAATAGTTACCGTTTTATAAGCCGTTGTAATATGATCTAGTAAATGATATAGCATAAACTTAAACCAAGTAATGTCTCCATATAAACGTTTGTTTCCCAATGAATTAAAATATTCAAAGTTCGTATTTTCTAAATAAGAAAATGCATTTAAAACGGACTGAATAGAATCATTCAAGTCAAATTCTTGATTTTCTTCACCTTGATTCAAAGCCTCAACCATCGCCTTAATATCCGACTGTTCTCGCCTCCGTTTTTTTATAGATCCTAAAACGCTATGGTGCAATTGTTTTCTAATTTCTAATTCATTGTATCGCTGTTGATATTCGACTAAATCCTTATAAAGTATCGTGAAATCATAAATAGCCCATAAAATATAATCCTTCCCCTTTACCGAAATTTTAGAAAAAGTAAAATCATAAACACCTTTTAATTTATTAAAAGGACTTTGGACTTTGGAAAATAAAAGTTCAATGGAATGCTGATTATGCTGTTTGATTATCTCAAAAATACTGTCCAAGAAAGGAATATCTTGACGAATAGGCTTTGTTAAATAAATTGCCGTATCAAAAATTGTATTACAGCTTTGGCACACTTTCCCATCTTCATCCAGTAAAATTAACTGGTTGAAACGTTCTAATCGTTTAGCTTTATACTGCTGTAAATCAATCATTACTTATTAAAGAATATATTAATTTGGTTAAATAGTATCGTATTAAAAAAAGCAGATACTCTTCATATCTGCTTTCTAAAAAATAGTATTTAAATAAGATTATGTTCGTTTTTTATTGATAAGCGGTGTCAATAATCTAAATTTATGTGGAGTAAGTGAAAGCCGCTACTTCTTCAACTTTGTAAATATTTCGTGTGCTAAATCATGAAATAAATTTTCAACATTTTCTCCCGTTTTTGCACTTGTCACAATATCGTTTGGTACATCCAACGTACCAATAATTTTAGAAAGCTGTTCTTGTGTGACCAAATCTTTCTTATTCGCCACGACCTTCACCGTTGCTTTAGGCGCTAATTTTTTTAAGTAAGAAATATCGTGCATCAAGTTCTGATATGTCAAAGGACGAGTCAAGTCAAAAACATAAATAATTCCATGAGCGCCTAAAAAATAAGAAATTGGAACTTTATCTTGCGAAACTTCACCAGCAACATCCCAAAGAAATATTTCAACTTCTCCGCCATCAACGCTTAATTGTTTCTTATCGACCTTCACACCAATCGTTGTCAGATAGCGTTCATCGAATTTACTGTGGATAAACCTTTGGCATAAAGAAGTTTTGCCAACTCCAAAGTTACCTGTTAATAATACTTTTGTTTTAAGCATGGTTGGGTTTATTTTTGTTATAATTTCATTTTGATTATCGCTCTTCGAATGTAAAATCCTGAAACTTATCTTTCAGACGGTTCGAAATTTCGTCTGTCACATCCGTATCAATAATATCAAAGTCAATATTATTCAAAGAAGCCGTTGCGAAATTATTAATTTCATCAGAAAGCCGCTCATTTTCTACTACCGATAGTGAGCCACTTATAATAATTGCCGCATAATATTGATGGAAATTTTGAATTTCAATTCGATAATTATCATAATTAATAGTATCTAAATCATCGTTTTGAGCCAACGCATCTTTTGCAAAAGCCTTAATCGCTGTCAACATTCCTACAATCATATCTTGATCAATAATCGCCGTCGGAGCATACTCTCCAGCCAAAAGTCCGGAATGTTGTGTGACAATAAAAATTTGATGAATTATTGGCTTATCCGAACCTTGCAAAATCATTTCGCTGCTATCTACCCCCAATAATCGAGCTTTGAATAATCGAAATAACCCTTTCGTGGAGAACGCATGTTTCAATTGATTATCGATTCTATCTTTCAATGCCTGAAACTGGAATCGGATATATTTAGTAATCATCTGTCCCAACACTGGATAAATTACATCTAATAATTGCTCCTTTGATTGCTCCAGCTTTGATTCTACTATTTTATCCACCGTTCCACCGAACTCGTGCTTAAAATTATCTCGCAAATAAGTCATTTGCTTAGTCATAATTGGACGCATCTTTTCCTCCAACTTTTCAGGCGTATCCAAAGTTTCCTCCAAATTTTCCATTTTCTGCCGGTCCGATTGTAACAAAATCGCTCTCAATTGCTGCAAAGCCTTTTCTTCTTGCGTCATATCCACGTATAAATTATTTAACATCAATTTCTAAAAACAAATAGGAAGATATTCATTTAAAATTACTTTTCACACAAGAAGAAAATATTCAATAGTCAGAATTCTGTTAATCAATCACTTTTCTTTCCAATATCTTCTGTTCCAAAAACTTAGAATTCGAACCCAAATCCTTTGCTTTTTGCCAATACGTCATCGCCTCATCCACTTTTCCCAATTGAAATAGAACATCACCATAATGCTCCAAAGTTTCCGAATTTTTATTTCCACCATTACTCAAAGCCTTTTTCCACCATTTTTCTGCATCCTTATAGTTTTTTGATTTATACATCACGAAACCATAAGTATCCTGAATCGTAGGTTGATTCGGTTGCAAATCATTAGCTCTTGTAATCATTACTTTTGCCTTCTCTAATTCCTTTCCTCTTGACGCCAAGTAAAAACTATAATTATTCAATACCGTAATATTCTTATTATCAATCGCCAATGCAGCATCAAAACTCTTATCCGAATCTTCATAATTCTTCGTTCCGTGATAACTCACGCCCAACGCCGCATGAATCTTTAACTTCATCATATTATCTCTTCCGCTCATCATCATCGCGTCCTCCAATACATCAATTGCATCTTCGAATTTCCCCTTTCGGTTATGTGCAATTCCATTCATATAATACACAAATGATTGACTTGGAAATAAATCCATTGCATCTTCGGAAACCTTCAATAATTCATCTGCCTGCCCCAATTCCTCATTTACCAATAAAACCTGTTCCCAAACAAAAAACACAGAATTGTCTAACTCTAATGTCTTATTATATTGTATCAATGCTTCTCGAGGACTTCCGCTGTAATATAAAATGTCTGCATAAATTGCAAACGCTTTTGCGTCATCCGGATGAACTTCCGTCATAATTTTCGATAATTCCAATAATGCTTTCGGTACACCATCTTTAACATTCGGTAATTTACTAATATAAGGGTATAATTCCTTCACCTTAATATCAATATTCACCTCACTTCGATTAA
Source organism: uncultured Saprospiraceae bacterium (assembly GCA_963933585.1). GTDB lineage: Bacteria > Bacteroidota > Bacteroidia > Chitinophagales > Saprospiraceae > CAWVWD01. Next base: position 5,775 of record CAWVWD010000087.1, on the reverse strand, counting down.
ATAACGGTTTCAATCTCAATAAATATTGAGCTTCATCGCCCGACGCTTTCATACTCTCCGCCAACGCAATACTTGCCACAGGATCTTCCGAATCCATTTCTAATGCTCGGGTATAGATCTCTTTCGCTTTTCCACTCTTTCCTTCCGATTCATAATATTGAGCCAATAAATGATAATATTGTGATTCTGACGGAAAGGTTATAATCAGTTCCTCCAAAGCCTCTGCAGCTTTCGCAGGTTTTCCCATCAAGTGATAGATTGTATGCTTATGACGAGCAGAACGTTCTTCGATTCCTGCGATTTTCTCCAAATCGGCATAGATTTTTATCGCTTCTTCGTATTTTTTGACTTTCATCAATAAATAAGCCCGTTCATAATAGTACGTTTTATTTTTAGGATTTGCAATGATGATATTTCCATAAATATCTGCTGCTTCTTGATATGCACCATCACCAATTAAAAATTCAGCATGATAAACACCAAACCATTCGTTTCCTTTATCCAACCGAAACGCATCTTTCGCATTTAATTTTGCTTCCTTTATTTTATTCGAAGCCTCATAAGCCTTCGCCATTTCATAATAAGCAGTGGCATTCGTTTTATCTTTTTTAATAATACTTTGATAAATCGTAATCGCTTCTTTGAAATGCTCTAAAAAAATTTCTTTTTTTGCGTCAATCAATGCACCTTCTATTTCGATAACTTGAATTGTAGGTCGAGTATCTGGTTGAGCAAACATTGGAATGGCCAAAAGGCTGAAAAGGAAAAAATTAATTATATTTCTCATTTATTTTCGTGATTAGTTATTTTAGTTACCCGGTGATTGTTTATTCGTGATCGGCTACTCGTGATTAAGTTTAAATATTGAGTTTTAACCTCAAAAAGTCTAAAAATAATTTTTTAGAATCTAAAAAAATACATTGAATATTTCATTGAAAAATAACTTTTAATGAAATATTCTAATATTTAGCCTTAACAATGAATCACGAATCACTAATAATCAATCACTAAAAGCAATTGCAATTTACATATTTTAGTAAAATAACGCATTTATTCATTATCGGATAACCAATTTCCAAAGAATATCCAAAAATATTTAACGTAATTTAACGTCAATCGCAAGAATCATACTGAGTTCAATCAAAAAAGTTATCTTTGCACCATGGATGAGAGTATAAAAACAACTTTTAAAGATTTAGGGCTTCGGGAGGAGATATTGCGAGCAATTACAGAAATGGGTTATGAGCATCCGACGCCAGTACAGAATGAAGCGATTCCAAGAATTATTGGAAGTCCGCAGGATTTAGTAGCGTTAGCACAGACGGGAACGGGGAAAACAGCAGCTTTTAGTTTGCCGATTCTTCACCAGTTGGATACCGACCTTAAAAAAACACAAGTTTTGATTCTTTCCCCAACCAGGGAATTAGGAATCCAGATTGCAAAAAACATTGAGGAATATACAAAATATTTACCGGGCGTAAGATCCGTAGCGGTTTACGGTGGCTCAAGTATTGACACTCAAATCAGGGTCATTAAGAGAGGTGTCCACGTAGTAGTAGGAACACCAGGACGTACTTTGGATTTAATTCGCCGTAAGCAATTGGACTTTTCCAATATCAAATGGCTTGTTTTAGATGAAGCGGATGAAATGCTTTCGATGGGATTTTCGGAAGATTTAGATGCGATTTTGGCAGATACACCACAGGACAAACAAACGTTATTGTTCTCTGCGACTATGCCATCATCAATTAGTCGTATCGCCAAAAAATTCATGAATAACCATACTGAAATTACAGTTGGTTCTAAGAATGAAGGTGCGAAAAATGTTGAACATCATTATTACCAAGTTCGTGGAAGAGAGCGTTATCAAGCGTTGAAGCGTATCGTAGATGCTCACCCTGAGGTTTATGGTATTATTTTCTGTCGTACTCGTCAAGAAACAAAAGATATTGCAGAGAAACTTTCACAGGAAGGTTATAATTCTGATGCAATTCATGGGGATGTTTCACAAGCTCAAAGAGAGTTTGTAATGCGTCGTTTCCGTAATAAACAGATTCAAATCTTGGTTGCCACGGATGTCGCAGCAAGGGGTGTAGATGTTGATGATTTGACACACGTTATTAATTACAACTTGTCGGATGATCCAGAAATCTATGTTCACCGAAGTGGAAGAACAGGACGTGCAGGAAAAGAAGGTATTTCAATTAGTATCATTACTAATAGAGAAAACAATCGTCTTCGTCAGTTAGAAAATATGGTTGGGAAGAAGTTTATAAAAAAACAAATTCCAACAGGTGAAGAAATTTGTCGTCGTCAGTTATTTACGTTCATTGATAAAATGAAAAACGTAGAAATAAAAGAGGATGAAATTATTGATTTCTTACCAAAAGTGTACGAGACGCTTCAAGAATTATCAAGAGAAGAAATTATCAAGCAATTTGTTTCTTTGGAGTTCAATACATTCTTAAAATACTATGAGAATGCTTCGGATTTAAATGTTTCAGATTCATCAAGAGATAGAGACAGAGGTGACAGAGGCGATAGAGGTGACAGAGGAAGCAGAGGAAAATTTGCACGTTTCCATTTAGGTGTCGGCTCAAAACACGGCGTTTCACCGAGAGATGTTATTAATCTTATCAATCAAGCTTTCCGTCAAGAAAGAGTTGGAGTTGGTCAGATTGAGATTATGAAATCATTCTCCTTCTTTGAAGTAGAGGAAGATTTTGCATCACAAGTGGAAAAAGCTTTCAAAGGAATGAACTATAAGAGTATTGATTTGGAAGTTGAACCTGCAAAACCTCGTTCTGGTGGCTCCGTAAGTTCTGGTTCTGGTCGTTCTTATAGAAGAGATGACAGTGGAGGTGATAGAAGAAGTAGTGGAGGAGATAGAAGAGGAAGCGGAGGAAGTAAATTCGGTTCAAATTCTTCTAACTACGGTAGAGATCGTAATAGAAAAGGAAAAAAACGTAAGCCGTTTTAGACTGTTTTGATTCAATTCGGTTTTATTAATAAAGAACTTAAACGCCATGTCGAACAGCTGTTCGATGTGGCGTTTCTGTTTTTTCGTAGCTCGGACAAAAGACCTGTTTTACTTTGAAAACGAGACAGATTTCGAGTTTTAAATTTATCTCCGTTTTTTATATTAGCGAATTAGAACAAACCGATTACCAACTCATAAATTCCCAATAATTTCACAACAGCTACTGAAACCATAATAATCAATAATCGGTGAATCCAAATATTTGCTTTTGGATGATGAATTGCAAATTTTGCAGCGAAATAGGCACCCAAACTTTGACCACTCGCTAACGCCAATCCATATTCCCAATTCACTTGACCTTGATAAAGGTAAATTGCCAATGCAGGAATAGTGATTAATAAGGTGATAACAATTTTCAAAATATTAGCATCAATCATACTATACTTTGCTCCCAAAACCATAATCGCTAAAAAGAATAAACCCATTCCCATTTGAATAAATCCAGCATAAAAACCAATACCGACAAACAATATAAAATTCAATACTGTTTTTCGATTTTTTTTATAATCGGTTTCTCCAAACCAACGTTTGGGCTTTATTAGAATAATGAAAAACATGACAATCATCAAAATCCCAATAATAGATTTTAAGGCATCTTTATCCATTGTAGAAGCGAAAATAGCTCCTGCAATTCCACCAGGAATCGCCAATGCAATTATCCACCAACTTTCTCTTATTAATGGTTTGAATCGTGCAGATTTTGCAAAAGCCTTCGTGGCAATAATACTTTGAAATAAAATACCGATTCGATTTGTCCCGTTCGCTACATTTGCAGGCAAACCAAAAGTTATTAGTAAGAAGAGTGTAATCGTAGAACCGTTTCCCGCCAAAGTATTAATTACTCCAGCCATTGCTCCGCCTATAAATAAAAATAAATATTGATACCAAACTAATTCCATCGTAAATAAATCAAAGTTAAAATGACGTAAAGGTAGAAAAATGAGGTAGCAATAATAGATATTTTAGACTCAATGCTAACTTTGTTAATTATCTACTCCAACTTTAATTTTGTTATTAATGTTTGTACCGTAAAAAGATTTGTTTAAATTGTTATTATGCAATTTCGTACTGATTTATTCAATGGGTATATTTTAAAAATAGTTTGGATAGTCAAAAAAAAACCTACCTTACAGTCAGAATTCACAGCTTTAAAACAAAAAAACTTAATTTTCATAACGATTAAGATATCGAGATAATAAAGCCATATCATTTTACTAAAAGTATGCACAAGAAAGCAATGTGAAATTCTCATTAGCACAACAATAGATTTACATAGGACAACCCAAAAGTTGTCCTATTTTTTTGCCTAAAAATGATAGAAAGCGACTTGAAATTCAAAAAGATAAGAATTTTTCATTTCATTCGTTTTAAATCTAGTCTATGTTATTTTAATCACCGATAATCACGGCAAAAAACCATCATATCGTTTCTATTAAGAATCAATGTATCTAAATAGTTTCCACCTTCTTTGATTTTAATAGTTTTAAATGACTCCAATGTTTTTGGTAATAACTCACTGTTTGATAATTCGGAAACGACAAATATTGTATCTATCGAAGCAACTTTAAGATATTTACACCATTCATTTTCGGAATTGATATTGCTGAATTTTCGTTTTCTAATTTTATTGATAACAATTGTATCCGATATCTTTTGAGTACAATCTATAAATAACTCTTGCAACTCTTTGTTAGTAAGAAAGATGGAGTTGTTATTGACAGCCGTAATCCCCTTTCTCATTTTTTGAAATTTTGCATTTTCATCGCAAACGTAACAAAATGTAAGTCCATAATCAAACGTACCGTCAGGGTAGAAATAGGTTGTCACATCAAAATTAGGAATAAAAGGAAATGAAAATTTTCGATATTCTGAATTTCCTAAACCCGCAGCAATTAAATGTGGAACTAAGGCAGCTTTTCCGTTAACCTCTACGAATACAAACTCCAAATCTCATGTATGTTTCACTTCCAATGATTGACTATATTTTGTACGAGCATTCAAATTAAAATTAAAAATTCGATTGATTGTACCATGCGATTCATCTAAACCATAAAACACTTTAGATTACTTGACATCATTTTTCCATTCTACTTTTTGATTTTGCTTACAACTTGCGAAAACTAAACAAAGGATAGATAAGTAAGGCTAATTTGAGATTCATAATATTCTTTTTAGTTAAAAAATAAATAGTGTTTAAATGTAAATTAGTTTACTGAAAAAAATCAAAATCGAACAATAAACTGCCCGATTCCGAACAGTTCCAAAAAAAACCTCCAAATTATAAATTGTTAAAAACCAATAACTTATATAAATTGAAAATCATGGCACGTCCATTGAAACCTTATTCAGTACTTGTCCCGATTACTCGGCGATAATCAACGAAAAAAGTAATTAATACCAAATAGTTAATAATTTAAAAAAGATGGATAGACCGATTTCAAATACAGAACAGCGGAAAAATAACCTTTCAAAATGGTTGTGGTATGTGGCGATTGTGGGCATTGTCGGGGTTGGTTTTTTTGGATTGCGATATGCGTTAAAAACGAAAGTCGAAAAGTCGGATTTTGTATTTGCGACGGTGGAACGAGGTAACGTTGAAAATGCGATTACGGCTACGGGGTTGGTTGTGCCATCTTTTGAGCAGCAAATTAACGCACCTATCAATACGGAAATTAAAAATGTCGTGTTGAAATCTGGGGCGAAGGTCAAAATGGGCGATTTGATTATGAATTTGG
>CAWVWD010000086.1:0-10665 GCA_963933585.1 uncultured Saprospiraceae bacterium | reverse complement strand
ATTTTTGGCAGTTTTGAGTATCGTGATGTTGGTTTCAGGGCAATACAATTTGTTTTTCGTAGACAGTTATATCTTACGTTCAAACTATGGATTTTTAGTTGGTTCCGCATTTTCGGGTGTCGTTGGCGTTGGATTTTATCCAATCATGGGAAGTAGAGTTTGGTGTCGTTTTGGTTGTCCGATGGCAGCCGTTTTGGGTTTACAACAAAAGTTCTTCTCTCGCTTCCGTATCACAACAAATAGCGGTCAATGTATTTCTTGTGGAAACTGTTCGACGTATTGCGAAATGGGCATCGACGTTCGTGCTTACGCTCAAAAAGGACAAGATATTGTTCGGGCTTCTTGTGTTGGTTGTGGAATTTGTGCAGCCGTTTGTCCTCGTGGCGTTTTGCGTTTGGAGAATGGAAGTATGGATATTGATGTAAGAGCGGAAGAAGTAAGAGCTTTACACATTTCTACTGATGGTGGAATTAAATTTGAAATGTAATATTTTTTCATCCCGAATACTCTGGACAGTTAATCATATTGAACCTTTTTAAGGTTCTGAAAGCAGGTTTATCGAATCGAAAGATTTGATAAACCTGTTTTTTTTTATCGTGAAAAACATTTAATTTTAGTGTCAATTAGCTAACAGGTAGTGCTACAAATGTGCACTTTTTGTTCGGAATTGGCGTGCTTTTTAGCATTATCTCGAAAGGCAATGACTTCGTTGTATCAGGAAGTGATGGTACAACTAGGGAATTATTAAAAGTAGATGCTTCCGAAAATCAATTTTGGCGATGTGTAGTTGGTTTGGTTAATGAATGATGATAAGGTTTATACGCAATATTCAGGGAATCTACTCGAATTTGATATTACAGAAATCTTATATGCCAATCATTGTGGAAATGACAGCGTCGTTGATAATACCGTATTTGTGCGATTGAATCGAACTAATCAATCCGTAGATGCGATTGATTCCTTTCATTTAGCAATGTGGACAGATTTTGATTTAGGCGGAAATCAGGAGTTGATAATCGGACAACTATTGTCGTTGACAGCGAATATTGAAGGTGGAAATAGCAATACAAACTATACTTACTCATGGTCAACAGGCGAAATAAATGCGACAATCAATGCAACTGCTTCAACTCCTTACAGTGTAACGGGTACGAATACATTAACGGGTTGTTCAAAAACGGATATTGTTCAAGTTAAATTTTAGACTTCAACTGCTGAAAAAGCAACAACAATTGATAAAATAGCGGTTTTCCCAAACCCTGTTCAAGATTTTGTACAGATTGATATTTCACAATTGGATAATCAAAATATCAATATTCAGTTAGTCGATGTTACTGGTCGAACGATTAAAACGCTTCGTAACGAATATTCGGATATTATCCGTTTGGACGTTTCAAATATTTCCGCAGGCGTTTATTTTTTATCGTTTACCAATGCTGATGCAACAAAAATCGGTGTTAAGAAAATAGTGATTTTGGATTAGAAAGATGCTCCCACAGGTTTCGTCCCGAGGACTCGGGACGAAATCTGCGAGAGCATTTTTATTTCAACTTAATTCCAGTAGGAATCTTAATTCCCACTTCATCAAACTTGGCTTTCACCGATTCATTCAAATCACACTGAATCGTAAAAGCATCCGCAGAATCATTTGCCCAAATTGCCGCTCGAATAATGAGGGCATAATCTCCCCATTCCGTTACGTTAACCGGAACTTTTTCTTCTCCTTTTTCAATCTCCGCTGGTTTTCTAACATCCATTGCCAAAGGATGATTTTCTGCTAATTCTTTAATAAGAGTTATCGCTGTGGTGAGATTGGTTTGATAATCCACTTTATAAAAAAGAAACTTACGGATTTGTGTATCTGTGATATCCGAATTAACCAAGGTTTGTTCGCTAATAAGTGAATTGGGAATCACAAAGCGCTTATTTTCATAACTCCGCACAATTGTATGTCGAAGTGTAATATCTTCCACAACGCCAGAAACATCCGTTCCAATCGTCAATTTATCATGAATCCGAAACGGTTTGAAAATCACAATAAATAAACCACTAATAATATTAGAAAATGCCTTCTGGGAAGCAAACCCAATCGCTACCGCAAAAATCCCGGCACCCGCTAACAAAGAAGCCGAAAGTGTTCGTAAACTTGGAATCATATACATGGCAGCACTAAAACCAGCGATATAAATGGAGGCCGTAATAATGTGCTGAAAGAATAAATAATTCGTAGGATCATTAGAATTCAAAACAGCATTCATGATATTTCGCTTGAAAATTCGTTTGAATAATCGAGCAATGAAAAAGGTCAGGGAGATAATTATTATAAATAAAAGAACATATCCAGTATCAGAATTAAAAAAAATTGCTACTTGATGAATATATTTGTCAAACATAGTTTTTAATTTTGGTGTAAATATATTTAGGTTTCAACGTATAATTATAAATGATAATCAATGATTATCGTTTTTGTGATTAATAAAATTAAGTATATCAAGACGCATAAATATTAAAAGGTAACCGTATTATTGAGTTTTTGACAAATTTTGCCAGGCTCAAGCAAATTGTGATTTTCGTAGCGACTGTCTTTAGCTGCCGTATTTTTTTCAAGACTTTACGGCAGCGGCAGACAGTTAGCTACGACCAAAAAATATCAAACAACCTATTATTGATGCTAAAATTGAGAAATTTTAATTATTAAAACCATAACCGTTTATGAAGAAAATATTTCAAGTTATAAAAAATCGTTGGGCAGAATATGTAATTGAAATATTGGTGATTATTATTGGTATTTCATTATCTTTCTTCTTTAATAATTTAAAAGAAAATCGAGTCGAACGAAAAGAGGAGGTTAAATTATTGGAAAGTATTCACGAGAATTTAGTTATAGATACGATAGCATTGACTAATCAACTTCAAATTTCGAGTGTTTTTATCAAAGGACATGAACAGTTTCTCTCTCCTGAAATTGATACTTTTCCAGCAGATTCAATTTTGAGATATTTAGATTATTTAATAACTTACACAAGGTTTCAAGGTAGAGATATCAGCTACGAAGCACTGAGACAAAGTAAGCGTTCTACAATTATTCGCAATCGACTTTTGTTACAAGAAATCATTCAACATTATGAACATAACTATGGGATAGTTAAAGAATGGAATAATATTGATAAAAATTTTGTGTTAAATGACGTTCTACCATTTTTGAGTGAAAACATGAAATACCGAGAAGGTAGATTTTTATATAATGATGTAGAAACGACCTTGAAATTATTGAAAGAAGAAGGACAATTTAAAAATATGGTTAAGTCCGGAGCTGTTTTTAAACAAATTATTAAGATTTATTATAATAAAAATTTGAGCGATACGAAAGTGTTGATGAAGAAGGTTGAGGCGGAATTAGAAACGTTGAAATAGGGTATTCCGTATCCATTATTCAATACTCGTCTGCGGAAGCCGCATCAGCCGGGGGGGGACAAAAAAAATTAAAAGAAATGAAAAACACACAAATTAAATTAGTAGCTCGTCCGATTGGCGAACCAAAGCGTTCCGATTGGGATATTTCAATGGTCGATGTACCGACGCCAAATGATGGTGATGTCTTAGTCAAAACGATTTATATTTCACTTGATCCGGCGATGCGAGGCTGGATGAACGATGCGAAATCTTACATTCGTCCAGTGCGAATTGGTGAAGTAATGCGAGCAGGAACAGTTGGTATTGTCGTGGAATCTAAGAGCGATAAGTTCAAAACCGGTGATTATGTGATGGGAAATTTAGGCGTGCAGCAATACGGAATTTCGGAAGCAAAACTTTTGCAAAAAGTGAATACAACTTTCGCTCCGTTACAGACGTATTTGGGAACACTCGGAATGCCAGGAATGACGGCTTATTTTGGTTTATTGGAAATTGGTAAACCGAAAGCTGGAGAAACAGTTTTGGTTTCTGGAGCTGCTGGAGCCGTTGGAAATGTAGTTGGTCAAGTTGCAAAAATTAAAGGTTGTCGAGTGGTCGGAATTGCTGGCGGAAAAGCAAAATGCGATTATTTAGTGAATGAATTAGGTTTTGATGCAGCGATTGATTACAAAAACGAAAATGTCAAAAAAGCGATAAAAGCAACTTGCCCAGACGGTGTAGATGTCTATTTTGATAATGTCGGTGGTGATATTTTGGATGCTGCTTTGACTCGACTTAGTATGAAAGCGAGAATCGTGATTTGTGGTGCAATTTCTCAATATAACAATACAATACCTGTCAAGGGTCCAAGTAATTATTTATCGCTTTTGGTAAATCGTGCGACGATGACTGGAATGGTTGTTTTTGATTATCAAGACCGATATATGGAAGCTGCCATACAAATGGGACAATGGATTGCGGAAGGAAAACTAAAAACGAAGGAACAGATTGAGCAAGGAATTGAAAACTTTCCGGAGGTTTTGATGCAATTATTTAATGGTAATAAAATGGGAAAATTAATTTTACAAGTGAATGAGTTGTAATAAGTTGACTTTTATTCATACCCTGACTTAAAGTGAGGGTATGAATTATTAAACAATTGCCAATATCAAAAAAAAACACTGTACTTTTATTACTTGGGAAAGCCGCATTAAAAACGAAAAATAAATATTTACCTTAGTCGTAAGTCAAGTTAATTATGTCGGTATTTTTTGATAAAACATTGCCTCGTTCTTGACAAATTTTGATACAAAATCTACTCGATACTATTAACTTGACTTACTACTTAGGAATAAAAACTATTTTGTTTCCATTACGCAACATTACTTAATTCAGAAATATCTAAGATAATCTGAAAATTAATATTATAAATTATACATATCAAATAGGAAAATAATCAAAGTTGAAATTTTGGTAGTGGGTTAAATTTGTTGATTATGCCCTTTTATGATTTTTAAAGTGATTTCCAAAAGTGCCTGATTTAAAATAATATTTCGATATACATTCCAATAACATTGTCGTGAATTTTTTCGCTTTTTGAGAAGCAAATAGTCTTCCGATTTAATCTCTTCAAATGAGTACGAAAATTGAGTTTTTTTGCTCAATCTTCCAAGTGTTGTCTTTGTCGGTTATATGAAAATATTTTCAGGTAACCGTTTGGAATATGCTGTCCAATTATAATTATGACAAACCCGAATGGGTAAATGTAAAACTCGGTCTAAATTTTTTTGTAAAGTAGCTGCTGAACGATTACCATTTTGCCATTCTACAATATGTCAGGTTCAACGTTTACAAGACTTATTACCAACATAAGACCAAAATTCGGCTCATTCAGTAGAGTAGAAAACATCTACTTCTAATCTCAAGGATTGCCCTGCTTCATGCTGGTCAATTAGGTATAAATTTACTTGGGACGGTTCTTTTTTTTTAAGTGAGAAATGACTGTATTTTTATTGATTTTCAGCACTCGTGCAGTATTCTGTCTACCACTATTATTAGAATTTGTGCATCAATTTTATCCTTTATTCCAGGTGTACAAGCTTGGTAGGAATAATCTTTTTGAAAACTTTTTTTACAGTTTTTAGAATGATAGCGTTGTGTACCGTTTTCACGATATCCGTTTTTTACTAAATCGGTCTTTCTATATTGTGGACAACCTATCTCTTGATACCGCTTCATCTTTTTGATTCAAATAGACTAAATCAATGGGTTTAGCCGCCTACCTGAAAATCAAAAGTATAATCAAAATACTCTCGAATTAAAAAAGTTTTCTAACTCTCCGTTGACTATAAACCGCTAAAAAATCAGATTTTTACTATCTATTATATGATCTAATAGTCCAATTTCTCTAATCCTTCCAACAATATCTTTCCTCTTTTTAATTTATAATCAGTCATAAATAATTATAATCAAAAATCGGCTGATTATAAAAGTCGAAGAAAATAAGGTAAGTTATAACCGTTTTCGTTCAATCGTGAAGAAGGATAATATTCGAATGAAAGCAGTAAGTAGTTTATCTATTTCTGAAACGGAGATTATTTATAAATACCTATTGAAAAAATAGGAAAGCACTAGATTCAGAAAAAAATATCATTTTAAACATTTTTTTATTCTGAATAATATCCAATAATGGAATAATATTCTGAAATAATATCATTTCCCAATATTGATTTGCAAAAAAATTAATGACATATTGTAAATAAGGGAACTATTAATTAATCTTGTGTTAGGATTGGTGAATCAATCCATTATAACCATATTTTATACTAAAGTTTAGTGAGGTAGTTTAGTAAATTCAAGTATTAAAGTAATGCTTTTTATTTAGATATGTTTAAAAACAAAATTTAAAGATATTCTTATAAATTCACTCAGCTATTTGACTATTAATCAATATGCAATGGTCACAGAAAGTAATATAATGACATCTAATTTGGCAGCATTAACGCCAGGTGAGTTCGTCACACGTATGCTTGAATTAGGCATCACAAAAGGTTATTTTACATTTATAGATGGTGAATTCCATAGTTCTCATCCTGAGTTGGCATCCTTAGCCGATTTTATTAAAAACTCTCCCGATTATAACGAACACGAAGGAATCTTCTTCCAAGCAGATAAAAAAACTGGTTGTTTATTTTTGGCTGGGGTACATCGTACGAATCGTGGTTCTGGACATGGTGGAACTCGGTTCAAACAATACGAAACGATAGAAAGTATTTTTTCTGATGTGATGCGTTTGTCAAAAGGTATGACGGATAAAAACGCTTGTGCCGAGATTTGGTACGGTGGTGGAAAAGGAATTATCTATGCTCCGAATAATCCTCGCAGCTATGAAGGTGCTGCTCGGGAGCAAGTTTTTGCGAATTACGGTCGTTTTATTGCTAGTTTAAATGGCGTTTATATCACCGCAGAAGATATGAATACTTCGCCAGAAGATATGGCTGTAATTCATACCAATAATCGTTTTTGTACGTGTTTGCCGGTAGAAATCGGTGGCAGTTCGAATCCAAGTGCATTTACAGCGCTTGGCGTTTTCCGTGGTTTGGTAGCTGCTGTTCATTTTGTGGATGGTAAAAAAGATACGAATGAGATTAGCTTGACTGGAAAGCATATTATCGTTCAAGGTGCAGGAAATGTGGGTGGTCGTTTGATTGATCGTTTAATTGGCTGTGGAGCGAAAGTGACGGTTTTTGACTTGCGGGAAGAAACGAAAGCGGAGCTAAAAGCCAAATATCCTGCGGATCAATTATTCATTCATGATGATGGAAATTCGCTTTACGCAATTGAAGCAGATGTATTTTCACCAAATGCAATCGGTGCGATTTTGAATGATACAACGATTCCAATGTTGAATGTGAAAATTGTAGCTGGTGGAGCAAATAATCAGTTGGCTGATCCTGTGAAACATGCGAATGATTTACACGAACGAGGAATCATTTATGTGCCAGATTTTATTATTAATAGAATGGGAATCGTGAATTGTTCGGATGAACTAGATGGTTATTTACCGGATGAAGTAGAAGCCGCTGCGGATAATGTGTATCCTGCGACTTACCGTTTATTGGAAGATGCAAAAAAAATAAATCATTCGCCACAGTTTGAAGCGATTGATTTGGCAGAGAAGTTATCAAGGGTGAATCATCCGATTCTTGGTCATCGTGGTATGAAAATTATCAAGCATATCCTTGCCAATGGTTGGGGGAAATAATCGAGTTATGGGTTTGACCATTTTTGCGTGATTGGAATGCCGATTACGCCGAAACCGTCGATGTGTAGTTTTTATCGAAATTTTTGGTTTTATATAATTTGGGAATGGTGTTAGTACTTTTATGGTATTAACACCATTTTATTTTTTAGGAATTAGTAAAGAAAAAGTCGACGAATATCGGCGGTTTCGGCATTCCAATCACGTCAGCACGTCAAACTCGAAACAGGAGCTTAGTTTTACGTTCTTTTAAATAAGAAATCATATTTTTGCATTTTTATTGAATCGCCTATCTTTAGGTCGTTTCAATTTTTTTATAACAACGAATTTTTAAGACATTTCAATAAATGATAAAACACTGGATAGAGGCTTCTCGGTTACGGACGTTACCTTTAGCGCTGGCGAGTATCGGAATGGGTAGTTTTATAGCGGCGGCGGATGAGCAATTTAGTTGGTTGGTGTTTGGATTAACTTCCTTGACGACTATCTTTTTACAGGTTTTATCAAATCTTGCGAATGATTACGGTGATAGCCAAAATGGAGCAGATAGTGTAGACCGAAAAGGGCCACAAAGAGCGGTTCAGTCTGGAGCGATTACGCCAAGATCGATGTTGAATGGTGTGATTGTCTTAGCAATTTTGTCCTTGATTTCTGGTTTGTCATTGTTGTATTTTGCATTGGAATCAATGCAATTATTTTGGTTGTTTTTAGGATTTGGAATTTTGTCAATTATAGCAGCTGTAACTTATACCGCCGGAAGCCGACCTTATGGTTATGCAGGTTTGGGTGACGTTTCGGTATTTATTTTCTTTGGTTGGTTAGGGGTAATGGGAACGTATTTTTTGCATACGCAAACGGTGAGTTGGCTGGTACTTTTACCGGCTACGACGTGTAGTTGCTTTGCCGTTGCGGTCTTAAATATTAATAACATTCGAGATATTGATTCTGACCAAAAAGCTGGAAAAATTACGATTCCGGTTCGTATTGGACGAGCAAAAGCAGTTCGTTATCATTTCGTCTTATTGATAGTTGGTGTCTTATCGGCTATTGTATTTATCGCCTTGCGATTAGAAAGTTTTTGGTCGTATACTTTTATATTGGTATTGCCATTGCTATTCAAAAACGCGAAAGCTGTTGCGGAAAAAACGAATCCAATGGAACTTGATCCGTATTTAAAACAAATGGCGTTGACGACTTTGCTGTTCGTAATTGTGTTTGGTATTGGATTATTATTGGGATAAGCAGGTAATAAATTTTCTAATAAGATAGTATTAAAAAATAAATAAATAACTGATAATCAGGTCTGAAAAGGTCTTAAAACCCTTTCAGACCTCCACTAAAGGCTACTTAGTTGGTAATTTATTATTTAATCATTAAGGTTTTATTATCTTAGAAGATGAATAATCTATAGTTCATTCCATATTTTCGGAACAAGCCAAATTATGATTTATGACGTTATCAAATATAGCACTCCAAATTTATCTTAGACTAAGACAACCGAGAATTAAGCGGTTGAGTAAATATCCTGTTAAAGTACAAAATCGTACTTTTTATAATCTTATTCATCAAGCTCAAAATACAGAGATCGGAAAAAAATACGATTTCAAGTCGATTAAAGATCCAAAAACCTTTGCAGAACGTCTGCCTATCGGAGATTATGAAACGCACAAAGAGGCCATAACCCGAATGATGCACGGCGAAAGTGATGTACTTTGGAAAGGGAAAATTGAATGGTTTTCTAAATCATCAGGAACAACGCACGATAAAAGTAAATTTCTACCAGTTTCGACCGAAGGGCTTGACCAATGCTTTATTCAAGGACCAAAAGATTCCATGACGTTATTCTACATGGCTCATCCGAATGCCACCGTTTTTGATGGAAAAGGGGTGATTATGGGCGGAGCTTACGAACATTTCAAACCTTATCCACAGTCGAAATTTGGCGATGTGTCTTCTATTATGATTGACCATATTCCGATGCTTCCCAAAACGTTATTTTATACGCCTCCAATGGAAATTGCATTGATGCGAGAATGGGAAGATAAGATTCAAACAATGGCAGAATATATCATCAATGATAATGTCACGAATATCGGTGGCGTTCCGACTTGGACGATTGTGTTATTCCGAAAAATGTTAGAAATAACAGGAAAAGATAATATTCTGGAGATTTGGCCAAATTTTCAAGTTTACTTTCATGGAGCAGTTAGTTTTGAACCTTATAGGGCTCAATTTCGGGAATTCTTTCCATCTGATCAAGTTAAATATTTTGAAGTTTATAATGCGTCAGAAGGTTATTTTGCAATCGGAACAGAGAACAATTCAGATGAAATGTTATTGCTAATTGATAGTGGAATTTATTATGAATTCATTCCATCGGAAGAATTGAAAAAGGATGAACCAAAAGCAATTCCGCTTAGTGAAGTAGAATTGAATAAAAATTATGCTCTGGTGATTTCAACGAACAATGGCTTATGGCGATATAATATCGGTGATACCGTAATGATTACTTCTCGGACACCTTATAAAATAAGAGTCACCGGTAGAACAGCTCAATATATTAACGTTTTTGGGGAGGAAGTAATGGTTTCAAATACGGATTTAGCTTTAGGAATGACGTGTGAGGAGATGGACGTTTTGGTGAAAGACTATACGGTTGCACCAATTTTTTTAGCCAACCATGAAGAGGAAAAAGGTGGACATGAATGGTTAATTGAGTTCGAAAAAGAGCCGATTGATATTGATAAATTTGAATATTTATTAGATAAAAATCTTCAAGGCATCAATTCTGATTATGAGGCCAAACGCTATAAAGGAATGGTTTTGCAGCAGCTTCGAGTTCATGTCGCATCAAAAGAAACTTTTAATAATTGGCTAAAAATGAAAGGAAAATTCGGAAGACAAAGTAAAATTCCTCGATTAGCGAATCATCGAAAATACTTGGATGAAATGATGGCGTTAAATGTGAAGTATTAATTATGAAGTATCAATTATGGTTTTAGCGTACTTTA
>CAWVWD010000085.1:0-10684 GCA_963933585.1 uncultured Saprospiraceae bacterium | reverse complement strand
ATCTAACACAATCATATTCTCATTCACCTCCGCTTCCGCTAAATCAATCGTTTGAGAGAAGGTTTTGTAACCAATATAAGTGAGTGTTAAAATATTTTTATCTTTAATTTCCAAGAGATATTTCCCATCATAATCCGTCGTCGTTCCTTTTCCATCATCGGAACGAACGGTCACACCAATCATAGTTTCACCAGTTTTGGCATCCGTAACTGTTCCTTGAATCGTGTATTGAGCTTGAACAGAAAAGGTCAAGCCTAAGCAAAACATTATAATTGTGTAAATTTTCGGGTTCATATTTTTTTAGATTTAATTATTTACTCTTTATTCAAACTTTCTAACGCTTCCAAACCAATTTGTAATCGAACTTGGGCAAAATTTCCAGTTTCATTTTGATTGAGTGACGTAACATTCGTCGCCATATAATAGACATTATCCCCTTTTTCAACAAAGCCAATAAACCAACCAATGTTATTATCATTTAGAATTGCCCAGCCAGTTTTTCCACTTAAGGTATAATTTTCATTTTCATCCAAAACCATCAGCTTTCGCATAATATCGAACGTTCTATCTGAAATTGGTAATTCCTTATTATAAAATCGTTTTAAGAAATCAATTTGCTGTTTCTGAGAGATTTTAAATTCTCCTTCCAACCAAAATAAGTCAATCATAGAATCTACAATTTCCATATTCCCATAATCCAATTTCTTCAAATATTCATTCATTCGCTCCGTTCCAATCGTCCTTGCGACTTCTTGATAACATGGCACGCAGGAAACTTTATAGGCTTCCGCCAATGTCAAATCCGCTTCCCAATTTTTCAATCGACGAGGTTCGCCGTCCCATTTGAATAAGTGATTGCTATCTTTCAAAACACCAGTTTCAAGTCCGATTATAGAATTCGTCACTTTGAAAGTAGAAGCCGGTAAAAATTCCGTTGCTGCTCGTTCAAAATCATTAGAATAATACGTATCATTCTTTGAATCATAAATCAATATCGAACCACTAACTTGATTAGAATCTACAATCATTTGAAAAGTTTCCATGACAATTTCATTTGACTTAACGACTTCTTGCTCTTCTATTTTTTGTTGTTCACTTGCCGCCTTTTCTTGTTGACACGAGTATAAAATTGACAAACAAGATAGCAAAGCGAATAGTTGACTAATATTTTTTGGTTTCATTGCCTTTTAGCTTGTTAACTTAGGTGTCAAGGCACAGGGCACAGAAGTCAGGAAATTATACAGACGTATGAAAAGTGCGTAAAAATGATTCCTGACTCCTGTACCTTGAAACCTAACTTCCAGTACTAATAAAAAAAACCCTGTCACGATTTAGATTTTTTAGTTAAATTTTCAGTATTTTTCTGAAACGAAAACTGAATAAATACGTCTAAATGATTGTCACAGTGACAAGTTACTATTTTTGATAAATAATTTGTTCAATAATTATATAAAAAGATCAACATGAAAAAAATAACATTACTAACATTGATGCTTACCTTTTTAGCAACTTTAGCTTTCGCTCAAGTTACAGAAAGTCAAAAATTTATGAGTGAAGGAACTTTTAACTGTTTAACGATTGAATTGCCGGAAGGCATAGAAAAAAGTGCACCCAAAGAATGGATGAAGTTTTTTAAAAAATATGGAAATACTAAAAAGAATCGGAAAACAGATGAATACTTTACAGATGATGCAAAAATATTGGGGATAAATGATAATTCAGTAGATGTTTACGCAAAGTTTGAAGGAAATACGATGTCCGTTTGGTTTAATCTTAGTGAAGCTTATCTCTCCTCTGCCGAACACCTTGATGGGTACGCAATGGGCGAACAAATCTTGATGGATTTTGGCTTGCATCTGAAAGTTTTATTGGTAGAAGAGGAAATCAAAACAGAGGAAAAAAGTTTGACAAAATTAGAAAATGATTTAATAAAATTAGAGAAAAGTAAGACTACGCTTGAAAAAAATATCGAAGATTGGAAAGCTAAAATCGCTCAAGCAGAAATAGATATCGAGCAAACCAAAAAAGACCAAGAAACTAAAATAACGGAAGTTGAACAACAGAAATCATTGCTTGATTTGGTAAAAGGCCGTTTGGCAGAATTGAGGAAAGAATAGATTTTTGAATAATTTTTATAAAATAAAAATCTGAATAGAGACCGTCATGCCGACAGAGGTCGGTATCTCCAAAGCGTAAAGACTCAATTTTAAAAAGATACCCAATTTAAAATTTTGTACTATTCCCTTGAAGAGATACTGACCTTCGTCAGTATGACGGTCTTTTTTTCAATTTTTATCCAGTAAAAGCTAAAATTCAAAACGCGAAACTAATGTTCCTCCACTTCTTCCACCGCTTCCTCTTCTCCTTCTACAAAATCCACAGAATTACTACTAATCGTCTGGCCGAAGAAAATAGCATTGGCAAAAAGCTTATTCGTTCCATACCAAAACGCACGGAAATTCGTATTATCTACGAAGCCAATTACTCGTCCTCGTCCTACGCCACCGACTAAAATAGAAGCCGAACTATTCAAGGTTTTCAAGTTCGCTTTAGAAATATATCCACTCAATAAAGCATCTTCCGTATATCTCAAAGGTGTTGCAATTTCATTACTTGAAGGTAAAATAAACTGTGTTCCTCTTCTGAAAATCGGAATATTGACATTGTGATAACCGTAAGCCAAAGGATGCGTTAAGTCGATTTCACTTTCGAAAATCGCTCCACCAATAACTTCTGCTCCGTTTATTGAACTAATATTTTCGTAATTCCTTTCTAACGTGACTTTAGGGTCTTTTTCTTTCACTTTCACTTTTGTATTTGCTTGTAAAAGTCCACTACTTTTTAGCCAATTAATCGCACTTTTGAAACCAATAATTGTATTTCCGTTGCGAACCCAAGTTCGAATACTTTCCGTCGGTAAACCACCATAACTTCCACTCACCAAAATAAGCGTATTGTAATCTGCAAGATTTACCTGCTTAAAATCACTTTTTTGAACCAACGTAATTGGCATATCGTAACGCTTATCCATCAAGTGCCAAACCTCACCAGCATCATAAACCGAAGCACCATCACCGACAACCATTAGGGCTTTGGGCGTTTTGACATCTTTCATATTTCGACTTCCCAGGTCCATTCCCATTGGCGTTAAGCCCGTGTTTACAGCATAAATATCGATTCCATCTCGTTTAGCAATTTTTGATAATAATTCAAAAATTTCGGCTGATGACATTTTCTGAATCTGGGTTGGAATCAAAATCGTTCCGTAACTAAACTGCTGTAAACCATCCGCTGTTTCAATTGAAAATTCTTTCGCAGCTACTTTTGCAATAATGCCAGCTTCCAAAATTTCATTCAATGCACGAGGCGAATAATAGCCATCCCAACGGAACAAATACGCATAATCGCTTTTTTGACCAATGACTTTCCCTTTCGGAAATACATCACCTTTTACGACTTCGCCCAAGCTCGGTTTTTTCTTCAAATGTCCACAATCAATATTAAAAGCCAAAGGCATTGTCCAAGTCGAAACGTCATAAAATAGATTATCGTTGAATTCCGTAATCGTCATGAAAATACCTTTAATAACACGGTATTGCGGCTGATTCGCAGGAACAACGAACGACCATTCTTTCTTAAATTCCTTTCCCTTATACTTAATATCTTCCTCCAGTCGATACACTTCTATCTGATGACGTTGTAATAATTCTACAAAATGAGCAACTCTCGCAGCGTCAAATTCATCCCCAAAAACATAGGCTTTCGTCTTATCTTTTTCCGCTTCTTTCAAGGCATTTTCATAAAAACCACGTTGAAAAGTCAATAATTTTTCTCGCATTTCGTAACCAGCTTGAAAAGTCGAAATAGAGGTTGTCAACTGATTTCTAATCGTAAAAGGAAATGACAGAACACCATTTTTCGTCATCTTCAAATGTCCTCTCGAACTACCTTGCTCGAACAAAATTCCAACGCAACCATTCACATCCGGATAAGTCGAACCTTTACCAATATAAAAATCATCAAACGATTCTTTTGAATAATACATCGAACCAATACCATTCAAACTCTTCGCATGGTAATTACCAATTTCGGCTGTCAAATCCTGATTCATTTGTGGCGTAAGCGGAAACGTTCTACTCGGAATTCCCGGCTGGAAAAAAAACGTAGAATGCCCGCCCATTTCGTGATGATCCGTTAAAATATTCGGCTTCCATTCATGGAATTTTTTCACTCGACCTTGACTTTCTGGATGCTGTAACGGCAACCAATCTCGATTTAAATCAAACCAATAATGATTCGTTCGGCCTTGAGGCCAAGCTTCATTATATTCTCGTCCCTTATCGTCTGTTGATCTATTGACACTCAAACTTTTATGCGAATTCACCCAAGTCGAGAATCGATGCATTCCATCCGGATTATAGCACGGATCTAATAAAACTACGACATTTTCTAACATTTCTTCGAACTCCGCACCTTCACCAGCCGCTAAATAATACGCATAAAGCGGTGCTGCATTTGAGCCACTCGGCTCATTTCCGTGGATCGTATAACCTTGGTACAAAACCGTTGGCATTTTGGAAATATCCAATTTTTTTGATTCATTCGGATTCGCAATTTTAGCGTGTTCTGCCTTTATTGCATCAATATGCTGATGGTTTTTGGGCGATGTAATCGTCAATAAAATCAATGGTTTATCTTCATAGGAACGAGCATATTCTTCGAGGGTAATTCTATCTGAAGCAGCCGCCAAGGCCTTTAGATAAAAGACCAATTGATCATGCGTTAAATGCCATTCGCCAATCTGAAAACCTAAAAATTCTTCCGGAGTCGGGATTGATTCGTCGTACGTAATACCTTGTGGTAAGTAATAGTTTAATTCTTTCTGTTGCCCAAAAGCAATATTCAGAAGGAAAACAAATAATAAAGTTGGTAAGTATTTTTTCATAAAACAAAGGTTATTTTATTGATTTCTAAGTTCTAAAAATCTGCGTAAATTTCATAAAACGTAAAAAAATGAACTATAAAAGTCATGAAAAAAATATGATTTTTTGATTTTAACTTCGCCAAATTCATCTAATTATGAAAATATTCCATGATTTTTTTATGACTTCTATATTCAAGTCTAAAAAAAAAATCATCATTTTAACTTGTCATTATTGACAATGTTTAAAATGATGATTTTTAACTTCATTCGATTAGTTCAATAATTGTCAATTATAAACGGCCAACTACGGACTCTAAGTCTATTCATTCATCAATTCTAAAGCATCTTTCACGGTATTCACAGGAAACTTACAAACCTTATTTTTACAAACATAAATGGTTGTTTCCCCTTTGATTAGTTTTCCTTCCAAAAGCTCAACGGCTCCTTCTTCTGAACCTCCCAAAAGCAACATATTTGGAATATAAGTTTGATCTAATTCTTGACGAACTGTATTAAAATCATCTCCAACAATAGCTACTTCAAACGGTTCATAGATAAAGTCTGCCAATACAATTCCCCAGTTTGAATAGAAATTCGGTTGTTTCGCAGCTGTCATTGTTGAGAGCATATTATTAGTCATATCTCTTGCGATTCTTTCATACTCGTCATTGAAAAGATAAATTCCAGTATAATGCAAAACTTTCGCCATCATTGAGTTCGAACTTGGAATCACATTATCAATGATTTCACGTTTGCGAGTCACCAATGGAGGATCTAAATCCGAAGTATAAAAGAAAGTATTTGTTTCCAAGTCGAAAAAATGATTCAGCGTATATTCTGATAAATCTTGTGCCTTATAAAGCCATTGTTCATCAAAAGTAACCTGATATAAACTAATGAACGCATCTGCCATCAAAGCATAATCGTCCAAAAATCCATTCACGACAGCATTTCCATCTTTATAGTTTCTCGTTACTCGAGCATCTTTTTGAATTACTTCCTTCGCCAAGAACTGAGCATTTGCCAATGCAGCATCCAAAAAACGTTTTTCACCAAAAGTACGATAAGCATCCACATAACCTTTCAGCATCAACGCATTCCAAGCCGTAAGAATTTTATCATCTAATTTAGGTTTCGTCTTATTTGTCCTTGCTTGTTTCAAGTCTTCTTTTGCAGCATCTATGACGGTATTAAAATTTTCTAATTTTAACCCAAATTTACTGGCTACGAAATTTGCAGTGTGTTTTTTATAAAGAATATTTTTTCCATTCTCCCAATTTCCCACTTTCGTAATGCCGTAGAAATCCTTGAATAATGTTGCCGCATTTTCATCTTGAATTGCCGCATCAACTTCAGCTAATGTCCAAACATAATACTTCCCATTTTCACCATCTGAATCGGCATCATAAGAAGAATAAAATCCACCCTCCTCCGATGTCATTTCATTTTGGATAAAATCTAATGTCTCATACACTCGCTCTTTATACAATGGATTTTTCGTTAATCGGTATGCTTCCGAATACAAACTTACTAATTGACTATTATCATATAACATTTTTTCAAAGCGGGGCACTTTCCAGTTTTTATCTGTTGAATAACGAGAAAATCCGCCGCCAATATGATCATAGATTCCTCCGTTCGCCATATTTTCTAAAGTAATATTTACAGCTTCTAATAATTTTTCATTTCCCGTTAAGCTATAAGCTTTTATTAAAAACTGATAATTATTCGGTAGTGGAAATTTCACTTTCGTATCTTTTCCACCTTTATCAAAATCGATATTTCTCAAAAATGAATTCGCAAAATTATCCAAATGACGAGTCGAAAACACCACTTGTTTTTCTGCTACCGGAATTTGTTCTGCCACACTGATTCCATCAATAATATCATTTGCCCAGGCTTCCACTTTCGCTGGATTCTTTTGGCGTTCATCTACCATATAAGTCAAAATACGTTCCCATTGATCTTTCGGAAAATACGTTCCTGCCCAAAACGGAGAACCATCAGGAAGTGCAAAAGCATTCAACGGCCAACCACAGTTTTTTCCCAAAGAAACCTCACAGGCAGTCATATAAACATCATCAATATCTGGACGCTCTTCTCTATCGACTTTTATCGCAATGAAATTTTCATTAATAATCTTAGCGATTGTAGAATCCATATAAGATTCTCGCTCCATCACATGACACCAATGACAAGCAGAGTAACCAACGCTAATCAAAATCATTTTGTCTTCATCTTGAGCTTTTTTCAATGCAGCTTCGCTCCACGGATACCAGTTTACTGGACTCGTAGCATGCTGAATTAAGTAAGGACTACTTTCATTGATAAGGAAATTTGCTCCAGTAGTAGCACTTCTGTTACCTAATTCACCTGTCGGGCGGCAGGCAGTGAATGATACAAGTGCCGTTATTATAATAAGGTAAACTGTTTTCATAAGTTTAATTTTGTTGTCTTTATGAATTTAAGGAGTAGATAATAAAAACCTATCCATTATGATGAAATTATTTTCTCGTCTAAATAATTTATAAAAATAAGTGTATCCCGAGTACTAGAAACGGACTTATTTTTCTTTTTTCAGAAGTAAAAAGTGGTACACTCCGATTTTGTATCGAACAACGAGTTCGAGTGTGTAGATTATTTATGGCCTACTCTCTTTTTCTAGATTATTAATATTATTAATACCTTTTGGTCGTAAAACCATATTTATTTAAAAAACTAATACATTTTCTAATAGCTAAGTTTCTTTCAAAAAGCGAACCTAATCGGACAAATATAAGTTTTTAGCATTAAAAAAATTAATATTCATTCAACTCTGATTGTTAGAATTTTCTGTTTTATAATCTCTGCTTAAAAAAATTAATGCTGAAGATTTAGGAAATTCATATCGCCAATTTAAGTACGAATATAGGTGACTACCCTTTTTTTTAAACGACAAAACCCTTTCTGTTTTGCAGAAAGGGTTTTGTAAATCCTATTTGATTGATTCAAAATTAATCAAATACAAGTTGTGGTAAAGTAGGGAAAGATGCACTACTATATTGAGAGAAGTTTTCGGTTGCTTTGAAATTTGATTTGTACAATTTCATGAAACTGCTGAAAAATCTTGTTAATGCTTCCGTATCTACATTTTTAGAACCCGGCTTAAGATGAAAAGCGATATGTTTTATTGAACCGTCTTCATTCCAAAAGACTTTCAACCACATTTTCACACCTTTCAAGTTAAATTTTTTCACTTTTCCATGATTCTCAATAGCTTTAAGCATTGTTATCCATTCTGCATATGCTCGCCTCACATCATCATCACAGACTTTAAGTAATGGTGTATCGTACACTTCGCTTAATTCCTCGAAAGCATTTGGCGACTCACCAATCTGAAATACAGCAGGGTAAACCTTCTTTTCTCCATCAACACTCTTCTGAGCACTTACAGTGAATGAAACGCAAATAGAAACCATTAAAACTAAAATCACCCTTGACATAGCACATACATTTATGTAAAATTGAATAATTTTACTATTGAAAATTTTGTATTGAGAGAAAGACAAAATCAAAATAATATATTTTAATCAATTTAATTGCTTATATAAAAATTGTTATCCAAATTGTTATCCAAATTTTATTTCAAGGGGATGAAATTATAAATAATGCAGACTGTAAACCGAGAATTTGAAAAAATGTTTATTAAATAAATTTTCAAATGTCCCTTATCCAACCAAAATCAATAATTTCAAGAGTCAAATATATAAAAATAACGATTTATACTGAAATATAATTTCAATAATTTTCTATTCATGAAATATAATTTTCTTTTTAATATTTAATTAACAAGTTTTGAATAATTCGTCTTCTCAAAAGTACCACAATTTTAACAAAACAAATAAAAAATAAGCAATTAGTTTATTTATACCTTTTAATTTTAACAAAAACATAATATTTAAAATTAAATTTTACTAATATATTATATTACAATACTTAATCTAAACCTTAAGTTATTTTTTATCTATTTAAATATGTACAAAAAGCCCTACAGTAAAATTACTACCATAAATGACTTCTTCCGGTATCTAAAGTCTAAATCCGAAATAGTATTATGACTTCTAATAAAGTTTGTAAAAATTTGCGCTTTAGGAGGAGTGTCACTAAAAAAGAATTAGGAAAATACCTTTTTATTTAATTTATAAATCAAATCAAATTATTATGAAGATAAGAGTTACACTTTTATTCTTATTGCTATTTGTTTTTCAAATCGCTCAAGCTCAAGATGAAGGAAAAATGGAATCGAATTGGAAAACCGGTGGAGATGCAGGATTAACTTTCTTCCAATCTTCATTTGTGAATTGGACAGATGGCGGCGGTGATCCTACGACTACGATTGGCTTTCTTGGGAACTTTTATGCAAAATATAGTAAAGATCGTACTTCTTGGGAAAATATCTACTTGATGCAATATCAATTACAGAAAGTTGGTCAAAATACTGACTTTTTAAAATCTGTAGATAGGTTGGAATTTTTATCAGTTGCCGGTTATCAAATAAAAGCAACTAAAGATCACTTGAATTATTCTTTTTTGGCAAGTTTAAAAACACAATTGACGAAATCGGTTGTAGATGATGAATTGAAATCTACATTTTTCGCTCCCGCTGAAATTCTATTAGCATCAGGTATTAAGTTTACACATGGTGATAAAAAGACACGAGCTAACTTATTAGTGAATATTTCACCTGCTACCGCAAAATTTACTTTTGTCGGAAACCAAAACTTAGCAGATACGGGAACATTCACAGGACAACCTGCGACTTATGATTCAAGCGGCATAAAATTAACAGATGGGACGACATTAAGGTCAGAATTCGGTGCTTCGATAATTAGTAATTATCGTTTGAATATAATCGATAAAGACGACGTGAAAATTACTTGGCAAACCAACTTAGAATTATTTTCTAACTACCTGGATAATCCACAAAACATTGATGTAAAATGGACAAACTTAATCGCAACGAACCTATTAAAGTATTTTACAATTACTTTATCGACGGACTTGCGATACGATTATGATGTTCAAATTCCAAATGATATCGATAATAACGGAACTATTGGAACTGAAGAATTCATCCGTGGCGTTCGTTTTGCTCAAACGTTCGGCGTTGGAGTTGGATATAAGTTTTAAGGAATAATTAGCAATGATCATTTTAAAATTTAGATAAATTGTGTAGGCAATTTATATATAAAAAGGCTTTCCAAATAAATTTGGAAAGCCTTTTTTCATAACTAGAAATATATCATCACAATTATTATCAATTGTCCCTCGTCAAATCCGTCATCAACGATTCCTGGTACCTCTTCGACATTCTGGCTGCAATACCAATACTAATTTCGTATAAAATATACAATGGAATCCCAATCAAAAACTGTGTAACGATATCAGGTGGTGTGATTAAGGCGGAGAGTCCTAAAATTCCAATAATTGCATGACGGCGATATTGTCGCATAAATTCCGGTGTTAATAACCCGACTCTTGCTAAAAAGTAAACCACAACTGGCAACTCAAAAATCAATCCTGCGGGAGCAGTGAACATCACCATATAATTAACCATTGATGATAAACGAACTTGCGGTGCAATATCGGCAATCTGATAACCCACCAAAAAATTCACGGCAAAAGGCGAAATCACAAAATAACCAAACGAAACGCCTGTGAAGAATAATAAAGAACAAATCAATACGACTCCTCTCACTGCTTTTTGTTCGTGCTGATGTA
>CAWVWD010000084.1:0-10805 GCA_963933585.1 uncultured Saprospiraceae bacterium | reverse complement strand
AATCACCACAAGAAAATACAACAGAAAGTACTGAATTAAACAAAAACCAAGAAAAACAGCACGAAAACCAAGAAAAGGCAAAGCAAAATCAAGAATCACCACAAGAAAATACAACAGAAAGTACTGAATTAAACAAAAACCAAGAAAAGGCAAAGCAAAATCAAGAAAACACAATAGCAAATACCATTATATTGACAAAACGAGCAGAGGATATTTTAGAAATATATCTGACGCAAGGTTATTTTATTCAACAAATAAGTTTGGATGAACTCATCCGAAGATTGTTAATAAATGAGCCTCAAAAGCTTCGTTTCCTATTGAATAGAATTGGTAAGAATTCAAGTGTTCAAGAACGGTTGACTGCTACTTTATCAATTGAAAACTTGGAAAAAATCATAAATTTATTGATTTCTAACCCACAATTCATTCATAATTTACGGGCTATTCTTGATAAAACGCATCAAAGAATATTATTACAAATAGCGATTCAGCACTATTTAAAATATGGAAAAATAGATAATTTAGTCTTGTTTAATGATTTGATTCAAGAACAGGAAACCGAAATTTCATCGATTCAATTATTCGAAGCAATTACAAAATCGGTTCAAGATGAAACGATTATTAATCTTATAAAAACTTATGAAACGATAGAAATCATTATTAATCCAGAGGTGGAAAAACAATTCGATGAGGTTTTCGGTGCGACACGTTATTTAGATTATTTTCATCAATACTTTGAAACAAGTTCGACGACAGATTGGTGGACAAATCAAATCAGTAAAGAAGATTTAAATCAAAATTTTCAAACAACTATTCAAGTTTATCCAACGATAGTTCAAGATATTATTACCAATGTGGCCACACCAAAAAAATTACTTGAACTATTAAATGAAAACAATCTAACCATTTTAATGAATCTTCTTGAACCAAATACATTTGGTTTTATAACTACCATTATTTTAACGATTGAAAAGATTTCTAATCGAAAAAATGCTTGGGAAATAGCTTTAAAAACTTATTTCAATACTTCAAAACCTTTCGATGCCAATACATTTACAAGACAATCATTTCTGCGTTTAGCAAAATATGCGAACAAATCTTATCAAGAAATTACAAAAGAAGTCATTCAATATTCAGATGAACAAATCAAAAACAAACAGCATCGTTATTTCGCTCTAAAGCATATTCTTCAGCAAGATATTCGGATAAAAAGAACGCCTGAACTGCTACTTGAAACGCTAGAATCGAAACAAAATAACAAAACCATAAATGAGCACACTGAAACATCATTACCAATTGAAATCATCGCCTATTTCCTAAAATATGGTACTTTACCAAATACTCAAAAAAAATTGACGGAAGTCAATATGATTCAATTTATCAAAAAACAAGGTATTGAAAATCTGAATTTATTAAAAATAACCATCCAAAAATTATTAAATAATACAATTTCTAATAATCAATTAAAACAACTTCCCGAACCGATTCTCATTGAATTAATTAAGACTTTACAACCTAAAGTAGGTAGTTCTATTTTGGAGATTTATAACGATTTCAAAATGGTAATCGAAGTTGGGATTTTAAAAATAAGTATGCTCGAAGTGATTCAAGATACTACTATTTTTAGTACTAAATCTAATTTTGCTCAACGGTATATTCATAACGTTTTAACCAATCTTGCGACTAATTTTAATTATACGTACGCCTCCGCATTAATTGCGATTATAGCCGAATTTGATGGCAAAAACCCAACCTCAAATATCATTAAACAACTGCGAAGAATCGACGTGAAAATCAAACAACAGGAACGATCTAATACGATAGGAGATAAACCAGTTTCTGTAGTTGAACGAACAATTACACCGTTGAAAGATACGGCGATTTACATTGACAATGCTGGTATCGTTATTTTATCCGTTTTCCTTCCGCATTTGTTCAATATGTTCAAACTCATAGAAAACAAAAAATTCAAAGACATAGAAGCATCTTGCCGAGCTGCTTACATGATTCATTACATTTCGACAGGTCGAACCGAACCGATGGAACACGAACTGGTATTATGCAAAATAATCTGTAATATTCCGTTAGGACAACCTATCAATGCGGTCATCACCTTAACGGAAGAAGAAAAAGAAGGCTGCAAGCAATTAATGAAAGCAGCTATTGGACGATGGGAAAAAGTCAAAAATTCGTCTATTGAGGGTTTTAGAAATTCCTTCGTCGCACGAGAAGGAAAATTAATCAAAACATCCAAAGGTTGGTCATTAGCCATTGAGCAAAAACCATTTGATTTACTACTAAAGTCACTTCCTTGGGGAATAGGAATGGTTCGTTTTGGATGGATGGATCAACCTGTTTTTGTAGATTGGGCGTATTAAATAAGTTGATAAAGGTATTGCGGCTAACCTTCGAAGTAATGTATTTTGATTCGTTTATCATTTATTAAACTGGTTTAATAAAAAAATAGAATTTCCCAATTTATCCCAATTTATCCTTTCCCTTTAACCAATTTAGCAGAAGTTATTCATTACCTTGAATTTCTAATCATGAGCCTGATAAGCAAAATTTCTTTTAGAATAACGGCTTTATAATATCAATACGATAATCGCCGAATTCTCAGGATAGGTTATCTTAATATAATTTTTCACCAAATAAAAATCAACACACATGACTTCAACGACTGTAACATCCAAACCGTACCTACAGAGATTGTGGATTTATTCCAAAGAAATGTTTCCCGTACTAATTTATTTACCATATGTGATCGCCTTATATCTAGGTATGAATTTCTTGACACAAGCCGTTTCTGGGCAAGAAATCATCATTGATACTTATGGAATCGTTGGAATGATTTCCGCATTTTTTGTGATGCTTCAAATGCGAACTTTCGATGATTTAAAAGATTTTGATTTAGACAAAGACCTTTTTCCATGGCGAGCAACGGCTCGTGGCGATGTGAAGAAAAGCGATATTTTTTCGCTGATGTAC
Organism: uncultured Saprospiraceae bacterium; assembly: GCA_963933585.1. Taxonomy (GTDB): domain Bacteria; phylum Bacteroidota; class Bacteroidia; order Chitinophagales; family Saprospiraceae; genus CAWVWD01. The sequence goes on along the minus strand of CAWVWD010000084.1, from coordinate 7,817 downwards.
ATTAGTATCGGTGTTTTAATTATCATCAATCTATTATTCGGACAAAAGACGATTGTCATTTTCGTCATCATGATGGTTTATACTATCATGACCTACAAATGGTTTTTCGCAGAACAATATCACCGTGATCGCCCATTCTTCACGATGATCACGCACCAACCGATTCCTTGGGTAATTAATTTTTATCTAATTCACACGGCTTTAGCATCGGGCGGTACTTACCAAGCATTCACTGGAGAACATTGGATTTTATTACTGATTTTCACTTTACCTGTAACCGCTTGGGAAGTTTCTCGAAAGATTCGAGCAGTCGGTAACGAAACACATTACGAAACTTTCTCACTCTTAATCGGTACTCGAACAGCGACCATTATTCCGTTTATCGCCTTACTACTTTCGGGTGCTTTAGGGATTTATATTGCAAATCTATTAGGTTTGAGTGAGTCATTTTACGGCGGTATGGTGATTTTAATATCATATGTATGTTTCATTTACGGTCGGTTTTTGGTTTATCCAACTAAGAAAAATAATATTCTAACCAATACAGCAATGATTTTCACAACTTTACTTTTCGCAAATTTATTGGTGCATTTACTGATGAATACGGGGGTTGAGGTGAATTTGTAAGTATTTAAAACGCATAATCTAAAGGTAAAATAAAGACCATTATACCGATACTAAATCAAGTATCGGCATAACGGGAAACGTTAATTTTTTAAATTCCTGCCTTATTCTAAAATCATGAAATACATAATCCAACCAAACCTCAACGAAACTTACCAAAAATCAAGTTTAGGCGGTAAAGCTTTTCATCTTATCGAGATGCAAAAAGCCAACCTTTCTGTGCCTTCATTTTTTGTAATTCCTGCGGAAACGGTGGCAAAGATTCTTATTCCAATTCAATTGAAAATCAGTGAATTATTAGAAAATACAACATTAGAAAAAAGTTCTAAAGTTATCCAAAAGGAAATTTTAAATCTAGTAATTCCAATGGAAATTGAATTGGAAATAAAAACTGCTCTTTTAGAATATTTCGATTTAGAAACTTACGTAGCCGTTCGCTCATCCGCGATTGCGGAAGATGGCAAAAATGCTTCTTTTGCGGGACAACACGCTACTTTTTTGTATGTCAATTCAGAAACGATAATTGATAAAATAAAGGAAAATATCGCTTCAGCTTGGAATTTTGGTGTATTAACTTATCGCTTAAAAAAAGGAATTAATATTCAAAATATTGAATATGCCATTGTGATTCAAGAAATGGTCGCAGCCGAAAAATCCGGCGTAAGTTTTTCGATGCACTTGCAAGGAAATTTAGCGGATTCGGTGATTGTGACTGGTTATGGTTTGGGCGAAGGAATTGTTACCGATCAAGTAGAAACCGATACTTTTATTGTCAATCGACAAACAAAAGCCATTGAAAAAAGAATTATTTCAAAAGTAAATCAATTGACTTTTGAAGATGGAAAAGGCATTGTAAATCAATCCGTTAAAGCAAATTTACAAAATGTTTCGATTTTAAATGAAGTAGAAATTACACACGTTTTTGATTTGACAATGAAAGCGGAAGAACTCCTCTCCTGCCCTGCTGATGTGGAATTTTCTTTTGATAAAAATGGGCAACTTTTTTTATTACAAATGCGACCGATTACGACGATTGATTTCGATGATATTAAGATTTTGGACAACACGAATATCGTCGAAAGTTACCCTGAAGTCACACTTCCGTTGAGTTTTAGCTTTGCTTTAAAGGCTTACGAAAAGGTTTTCACAGGAAGTTCAGATGCGTTTTGGATTTCCAAAAAAGTGATTGAAAAAGATATAATTGTCTTTGAAAATTTATTGGCTCACTATTGTGGCCGAGTTTATTATCGCTTGGATAATTGGTATCGAATGATGGGCTTAGCGTATAGTTCGCCTCGTTCGATGACCGCTTGGGAAAAAGCAGTTGGCCTATCGAGTAGCGAAAAAGAAACGGTGAAATTTTCATTCGCTAGTCGCTTAAAAACTATTCTTTCCATTGTTTGGATGGTGATAAATTACAAATATGGCAATCGACGATTTTTTGAAATTTTTTATAAAAATTATACTTTTATGCGAAATATCGAACCATATTTAGATTCACCAAAAGCACTTTGGAATCACTACGAAGTATCAACCGAACTATTATTTAAACCTTGGTATTACACGATTATAAATGATTTTTTGGCATTTAAAGGTTTTGGTTGGTTACAAGATTTTATTAAAAAAAATAAGATTGGCAAAGAAGAACTTGCGAATGATTTACTTTGCGGAATTGGTGGTATAGAATCAGAAGAAGCGATTTTGAATGTCTTAAAATTGAAAAATGATATTCTAAAAAATAATGATTTAAAAATGCTTTTTCAACAATCGGACGAAACTGTTTTAAATGATTTACAACAAAAAAAGTACCCCGACTTTTACCAAAATTTCAATCATCATTTAGAAAAATATGGCGACAGAACATTGGCAGAATTAAAATTAGAAACGCCATCGATACGCAAGAATCCGCTTTTGTTCATTCGTTTGTTACGCAATCAATTATCATCGCCTATAAATATTGCCGATTTTCGAGCAAAACAAGAAGCAATTCAAGGCAATGCACAACAGCAAATTCAAGCAAAATTAAAATGGTGGCAACCGAAAACGTATATTTTTCGCTTCTTCCGAGCCTTAGCAACTTACGGATTGAAAAGTCGTGAAAATATGCGCTTTTGCAGGACACGAGGCTATGGTGCTATCAAAGATATTTTTATTGAAATTGGTAAAATCATGGAAAAAGAAAACGTAATTGAAAGTTATAAAGATATTTTTTATTTACAAACAGCTGATTTACAAGCTTTTTGTAAATACGAAAATCGAGAAAGTCAAAAATCGAAAATCGAAAAATTAAAATTAAAATACGATAATTATAAATCCCTTCAATTACCTGATCGAATAATTTATATGGATGAAAATCCACCTATTTTAGAGCAATTAGATATCACAGAATTGGAACACAAATCTTATTTACAAGGTACCGCTGTATCAAAAGGAAAAGTCACAGCAGAAGCCGCAGTAATTATCACGCCTGAATTAGATATGAATATGCAAGGCAAAATTTTAATTTCCAAAATGACAGATCCAGGTTGGGTCTTTTTGATGACACAATCGGCTGGTTTGATAAGTGAAAAAGGTTCACTATTGTCACATACAGCAATCGTTGGACGGGAATTGGGTATTCCTGTAGTCGTTGGTGTTCCGAATGCGACGAGTATTTTGAAGAATGGCAATTTGCTAAAACTAGATGGTGATTTGGGAATTATAGAGATTTTGGATTAATCGTTTTGGCAGGATTAGAACGCCGACAATACCAAAATACAACCAACTTTAAATATTCTATGGGTGATTTTAAATTGCCCATAGAATCTATTTTCAGCAGCATCAGCATTCTCAATCACGTAAGAAATAAAAACCTAATTATGAAGAAACATCCGATAGTTCCAGGTCGTGGATTGAATACAGAAAACGCAACGAATTACCGTTTGGATTTTTTGAAAGCCAATGGTATTGATATTCCATTACTAGCGGATTCTCAACTACATCGAACCCAAATTCAACATAATATTGAATCCTATATTGGTTCAGTCGAAATCCCAATTGGCTTGGCTGGTCCTTTGCTATTTAATCAAAATAGCACAGAGGAGTATGTTTATGCTCCTGTCGGAACACTCGAGGGTGCATTGGTGGCGAGTATAAATCGTGGTGCAAAGGTCGTGACGCAAAGTGGCGGTTTCAATGCGATAGTTGTACACCAAAAAATGGTGCGAAGTCCGATGTTTGTATTTCGGAATCTAACAGAATGTGTGGGTTTCAAGACTTGGATTGACAATCATTTTGAAGCGATAAAAGCAATCGCAGAACAGTATTCTAATCATGCAAATCTTGAAAAAATTGATGCGATAATTGCGAGTCGAAGTGTACATTTAAAGTTCGTTTATACGACTGGTGATGCTTCGGGTCAAAACATGACGACGACTTGCACCTGGCATTCGGTACTATGGATTAACGCGAATTTCAAGATAGAAAATAGTTATGAAGCCGTTCATTATGTGATTGAAGGAAACGGTGCTTCAGATAAAAAACTATCAAATTATTCGGCAAGTCAAGGTCGTGGCGTTCATGTGATTGCCGAATGTGAACTTTTAGAACATGAGATTCAAAAAGTTTTACGCGTAAGTTCTGACGATTTTTTACGTTGCTTATCACAATCCTTAGTCATGAGCAAATTGGATGGAATGTTTGGTTATAATATTAATGTATCAAACGCAATTGCTGGAATTTTTGTGGCAACCGGTCAAGATTTGGCGAGTATTCATGAGTCGGGTACGGGAATTCTGAATATGGAAAAGACTGAAAAGGGTTTGTATTGTAGTTTGCATTTGCCATCATTGGTCATCGGAACGTTGGGCGGCGGAACACATTTATCGAAGCAGAAGGAAGGTTTGATGTTGATGGATTGTCAAGGAAATGGGAAAGTCGAGCGATTTGCAAAGTTGATTGCCGGTTTTGCATTGTCATTGGAAATTTCAACTTTCGGAGCTATCGTCGGTGGACAATTTGCGAAAGCGCACGAAAAATTAGGTCGAAATAAACCCGTGAACTGGTTAATCAAAGGTGAAATCAAACGAAAATTCATAGCAGAAATATTGTTACCAAAAGCAAATCAGCAATTGAAAAATATTCAATTATTGGATAATGACTTAGTAAAAAATGGAATTATCATCAGCTTGACGAGCCGAGTAAATAAAAAATTAACAGGTTTTTTTCCAATAGAAACGACATTTGAAAATTCCCTTTCGGGTAATATTCAAACCGAACAAGTTCTAATAAAAAGTAAACCTTTGGATACGGAAGTGATTCAAGGATTACACTTTATGGCGGCTTCGATTGAGCCGATTTTGGCAGATTTACTTTTTAAATATCGTCGATTTTTGGAATATCAACAATCGCATCTCAAGGAAATTCGATTGTATCAATTATTGCATGAAGCAAAAAAACATTGTATTCCAAGCTTTTTGGGAAGCTACGAAAATCCAAAACGAGAGATTTTTATTTTTATTCAAGAACTGCTAAATGAGCCCGAACTTTTATTATTTAATACTGAAAATCAGCCCGAACTTTGGCAAGAAAACCACATCAAATCAGTCATTGAAACAATAAATAAGGTACATCAATATTTAGCGAACCTGAAAGAAATTCCAACCGAAATTCAAGCATTTGAACCTTGGAAATCAACGGCCTTGTATCACAAATTTGCAGAAATTATCGCTTTAGAGTATGACGATACGGAATGGCGAGATTTGCCATTAAAAATGGTTGATTTTATCAATGAATTAGAAACGTTACATGATACCTTAAATCTTCCAAAAACAATTATTCACAACGATTTCAATCCTCGAAACATCGCTCTACGCAAGGATGAACGAGTTTGTATTTATGATTGGGAATTAGCGGTTATTGATATTCCTCATCGAGATATCATAGAGTTTTTGAGCTTTGTTTTACCGCTGAATTTTGACAAAGAAATCTTATTCAATTATTTAGAATATCATTATAGTTTACAAACAGGAAATCATACTTGGTCGGATTGGAAAGCTGGGTACGTTTATGCCTTAAAATCATTTTTGGTAACTCGTGTTTCATTTTATATGACCGGAAAAATTATTGTGGATTACCCGTTTGCAGAACGGGTATTTTTGAATGGTTTTCGGATGATTGATATGCTGAGTAATTTTTCAACTTTCACTAAAAACAAGTAGAACTTATGAATTACTTATCACACCTTCTGATTCCGATGATCATCTCCAACGTAACCCATATGATTATCGTCAAAAAGAATGCGTTTTCGTTTTTGACGCTTCCGATCTGGACGACACAATTTGGAGCGAATAAAACATTGCGAGGCTTTTTTATTTTACCAATCTTAAATGGTGCGTTGCTGGTTCTGGTGGATATATTTTTACCATTATTTGGAATATTTGAAGCATTTTGGATTGGTGCAGTTTTGGGTTTTGTGTATATGCTATTTGAGTTGCCGAATTCTTGGATCAAACGAAAAATGGGTATTCGTTCTGGTGAAAAATCAGAAAAAAACACTACTCTTTTTATGCTGATGGATAAGACAGATTCAAGTTTAGGCGTAAGTTTGGCGTGTCATTTTTTGTTGGATTGGAATTGGTCAGAGACTGGAATTTTCTTTTTAATTGCGGTAGGAACGCATGTATTCTTTTCTTGGCTTTTGGTGGTTTTAAAAGTAAAAAAACGGTTTTGATACTCCCGTAGGTTTCGCTGACGACGCAGATTTTTCACCACAGCATTTTTGGCGTTTTTAGGTTTTTTTAAAAAATACGAATCAATAAATTAACCAATGGCAAATCAGACACTTTTTATTTTAATGGCGACTTTTGTGATTTCGACTTCGGGATTAGTCGTAAATTTTATCAAGCGAGGTGACAATGAGGAAGAGGAAAAAAATGATGGTGGAACATTGCTTTGGTTTCGAGTTTTAGTCCCGTCAGGTTTAGTATTGTCAATTGTATTTTACTTTTTGGAAATTGGTACAATTGAATACTCAGAATTCATAATAAATTTAGGTTATACATTGGTTGTTTTTGGTTTATTACTGCGTTGGTACTCGATTTGGCGATTGGGAAATGCATTTACGGTTCACGTCAAAATCGTTGATAATCATCAGTTAAATACGTTGGGAATTTATAAATATATTCGGCATCCGAGTTATACAGGTTTGATTTTATATTACTTAGGTTTGGCGTTAGCAATGGAAAATTTAGTGAGTTTGGCGTTATTGATTATTGCTCCACTTTTTGCTATTTTGTATCGAATTTCGCAGGAGGAAACGGTCTTAATTGACTATTTTGAAGCGGATTATTTGACTTACAAGAAGCGAAGTTGGAAGTTATTTCCTTTTATTTTTTAATTTTTTTTTAGATACGGACTTTATGAAATTATTCAATATTCCTTTAAATATTCCGAATATCTTATCGCTGTATCGGTTGATATCATTTCCGTTTGGCTTGTACTTAGCATTTTCCGAACAAGAACAGATTTTCGTTTGGTTGATTTGTATCAATTTGATAACCGATATTTTGGATGGTTTAATTGCTCGTGCATTTAATATGCAAACGGAAATTGGAGCAAGGATAGATTCTTTGGCGGATGTCGGCACTTATATTTTGGCAATTTTAGGCATTTTCATTTTTAAATCAGAAGAATTTACACCGCATTGGATTTCCTTTGGTATTTTTATCGGCATGTTTTTGATGACGAATATCCTTGGGTTAATTAAGTTTGGGCGATTTCCGAGTTTGCATTTATATAGTTCAAAAATCGGTGGTTACATTCAAGGAATATTTTTTTTCGTCTTATTTGTCACTGAATTTTACACGCCATTTTATTATTTCATGATTACTTGGGCGATTTCTTCGTTCACAGAACATATTATTATTCAATTGATTATCAAAGAAATGAAGTCGAATCTGAAGGGTTTACATTGGGTTTTGAAGGAAAGGAAGAATGGGAATTAATCTATAAATAACGGAATCAGACCTGACATATTTTAAAAAACATATCAAGTCTTTGTCCACAAAAACCAGGGTAATTTTTCAATAAAAAACCGTCATATCAAACTCCGTTCAATATCTCCAATTACAAAAACTCAAAATAATTAAAATTGAGTTCCGCAATCCCCGAAATCTCGGGGATTGCCTCCGAAAAACACCAAAACTCCGAGGAAA
>CAWVWD010000083.1:0-10829 GCA_963933585.1 uncultured Saprospiraceae bacterium | reverse complement strand
CTAAGTAGTAAGTCAAGTTAATAGTGTCGATTAGATTTTATATCAAAATTTGTCGAGAACGAGGCAAAATTTCTTTGCATAGCCATAGTTATGAAAATAAATTTTAACGAAGTTATCGGCAATATTTTGTCAAAAAATACCGACATGATTAACTTGACTTACTACTAAGGTTATACGAAACTGTCGTACCTCCATATAATCGTACGCCCATATTTTCAAGATGATTCGCAGGTAACTGATAACCGATTTGAAGTGGTAAATGAAGATATTTTAAATTAAGGTTAATCCAATTTCCATAACCTGAAATTTCATCACCTCTGAATATATTGGCATACTTATAATTAAAAGTTTGATTTGAATACCCGAGACCACCACTCAAATACACCCGATTGTAAAAGTGATAATTCCCCATCAAACCAAAATAATCCCCGGTTTTCTTAGACTTATCTACCTTTTTAAAATTTTCGTCGGCATCATCTGCATCATTCAATAAAGTAAATAAAAAAGGTTTATGAGTCGCTCCGATTGACCATTCGTAATCGGTTTGAGCATTCATAATTTGAGAAGCAAATACAAAAAGTAGTATTATTGTTAATTTTCTTATTTTCATGGGTTATTCCATTTGAACCGTTAAATCTATAAAAGCATCAAATTTTGATTTTGATTTTTTCAAAAAAGGTTGAACTAAGTATTTGAGGTATTGAAAAGGTTGTTTTCGTAGGTGAGCTAAACTTAAAAAGTGGTTGAATACAAAACGATTTGAGTTAATTTCAAAATTTCAAAAAAAAAATAGTCCAAATTATACCTTAGTTCATTTAAAACTCAACGATTAAAAAATAGGAATTGTATAAAAAAATATCTTGCTTTGTATGATCAAAAGTAGCTATTGAATTCATCATCAATCACCAAACTGTGAATAAATACTTTTTCCTTCTTTGCTTAATTTTCATCGCTGCTTTTTTGAGTAGTTCGCCTGCGTTTTTGTCCATCACCATTATCGCATTTCTTTTATTGGCTTTCGCCAATGGAAATCTAAAGGAAAGTTGGCAAAAATTCAAGAAGCACAAAGGTTATGTCGCTACGACGGGCATATTTTTTATTATCGTTTATAGTGGTATTTATTCGGAACTAACGCCTTATTATTGGGACAGGGCTCGAGTCGCTTTGCCATTTTTGATTTTGCCTTTCGCCTTCTCAAGTCTGCCCAAACTTTCGGAGCGACAGTTTCAATTGGTTTTTTACGGGTTATTAGTGGCAGTGACGTTGGTTTCCATTGGTACATTTATTAATTACGTATCGGATTTTGAGTTTTACACCGAAGCACTCGAACACGGACGGCCCATTCCCACACCGATTCACCATATTCGCTTCAGTTTACTAATCGCTTATACGATAATCATCGGATTTTGGTTATTAATAAATAAAGTCATTTATCGGTTTAAATGGGAAAAATGGTTGATTTCAGTCGCTATATTTTTCCTTTTCGTTTGGGTTCATATCCTTTCCGTAAGAAGCGGAATTGTAGTATTATATGTGACTTTATTCTTATTGAGTTTGCAATATGTCTTTAAGACGAAGCGATATTTATTGGGGTTGAGTGTCGTTTTGATGATCCTTGCTGCACCGTTTTTGGCTTATAATTTCGTTCCGAGTTTTCAAAATAGAATGGATTACGCCTTGTATGATTTTCAAAGTATGCAAAACGGTAAAACCAAAAATTTCTCTGATGGTGAACGCATCATTTCATTACAAATGGGAATAGAAATTGGAAATAAAAACCCATGGTTTGGAGTTGGAATAGGAGATTTAGACAATGAAATTAGAAAAATATATGCAGAAAAGTATCCGGAATTCATCGTCAAACGACCTCATAATCAACTGTTGTTTTTCTATGTAGCGATTGGAGTTATTGGTACAATCGCATTTTTGATACTTTTCCTACTGCCATTATTGTATCAAAAAAATTATAAAGACGAACTCCTTTTAGCATTTTATATCATCGTTTCACTCTCCTTTATGGTCGAAACGACGATAGGAAGTGCGATAGGAACAGCTTTTTATATTTTCTTTTTATTGCTAAGTATGAAAAGATTGGAATGAGGTTAGCGTTTTGAGTTGGTTTATTATTTTCGTTAGAAACCGTGTCGGTTTTAAAAATCGACACGGTTTAATCACAATAATCTATTCTACAATATCAATAGTCATCTCTTCCGAATAAAATTCAATTTCGGCTTCTTGCTTAATATAACCTTCCTCTGGAAATTTAATTAAATTTTTGCGAATGATATAGAAAGTTGCTTTTCCGGGAGCGAAATAATTGACCTGAACAGGATCGATAAACATGCCACTTTCTCCCGTTTCTCCAATTCTATTCAAGCTCATACTCTGACCATTCACATCTGTAATCAAAAGTATCATCGTTTCATTACTTGCCGTTACGGGATCCCCTTTCCAGCTCAATGTAAATCCTTTCGACTTACTGATTACACCCTCTTTAACGGTATATTCATAAATTGGTCTTGGCGTTAATTTCACCTTAACTGGTTTTTGATTCGCATGATTCAAAACGAATTCATAATGCTTCGCAGCAATTTCTTGATCTAATCGAAATCGTAAAAATGTTTTGTCTTGATACTCAGATTGTAACATCGTATTGCCTTCTAAAGTAACAGATTCAATATTAGGCGGAATCGTATCTTTTTCGTGTTTGACATAAACTTCTGCCGTTACAAAATCTGACTTGTCAGAACGCAAGTAATAATTAATTTTAATGTTTTTATCATATTTGGTTGTCGTATTTTTTTCATTTTGACAACTGACGAATACGAATAGAATTGCTAAAAGAGTAAGTATTTTATTCATTGTACAGGTTTTTATAGATTCAAAGGTTTTGGATTTAAGGATTTATAGGTTTCAATCGTAATGACGATGCCTTTAAGTTGTCAACTGCTTTTTTTACCTATAAACCTTTGTACCAAAATACCTTTACACCAAAATTATTTTCTAAATTTATTTCAAAATTACAATTTGAGATGATAAAAATGATTTTATAAACTTAAAAATGTATAAATTTTGTCGAGTGACGAAAGTATTTCATCTATCGTCAAAGAGGTCGAACATCCAAATAAGATATTTAGTGTTAAGTTATAAAACTAAAAAATTAAAATTAAAATTAAAATTAAAATTATGATGATAGGATTAATGGTTATCAGTGCGGTGTTTGCTGGTATCGGTTGGTTAGTAAGTAATCAATTAAAAAATAAATTCAAGAGGTACGGACAAGTTGGTTTATCGAATGGCTTTACTGGGAAAGAGATTGCAGAAAAGATGTTGGCACATTATGGTATTCATGATGTCCAAATCACGCAAGGTCAAGGCACGCTGACGGATCATTATAATCCAAGTACTAAAACAGTTAATTTAAGTCCGGATATTTATCAAGGTCGAAGTGTAATGGCAGCAGCCGTCGCAGCACACGAATGTGGTCATGCGGTTCAACATGCAGAATCATACAGCATGCTCAAAGTACGTTCGGCGATTGTTCCGATAGTTAGTATTTCATCAAAAATTCAGCAGTATATTTTTATGTTTGGCTTTGCGATGATGGGAATGATGGATAATAGTATATTCTTGTTAGTTGCGATTGCGGCTTTTGGAATTACAACCGCATTTAGTTTAATTACTTTGCCCGTGGAGTTTGATGCGAGTAATCGAGCATTGGCTTGGTTAGAGGATTCAGGAAATGCAAGAGGCGTCGAGTATGACGGTGCAAAGGATGCTTTAAAGTGGGCAGCGATGACTTATATTACAGCAGCTTTGGCGGCTTTAGTACAGCTGTTATACTTGATTTTTATATTCATGGGGCGGAGAAGATAAGGAAGGTAGTACGTAATTAGTAGCATGTGAAAAGGCAAAATTGATTGTTAATTTGTAAAAATTAATCATCAATTTTCTGTTAAGTAGTCGATTATTTGTAGTTGATAATTAAATTATCAACTACAAAATAATAATCCATCGCCGCCTTTTTGCGACGATGGATTTTCGTTTTTAGCTGACATTGATTATCGTGGTAACTTTTATTTATAGAACTTCTAATCTTTGTTTTTGCTGATAATTAGTGTATTTGTATTAAGAAATTATTCTAGAATCTAAATAATACTATACGGCTAAAGTGTCAAATAATCCCCCATTGGGTTTCCAATATTATCACTTGAGTGACTTGGCTGAACTATAAACTCTTCATAAAGTGTTTGGAAAGTATTTAAAGCACTAAATTCATCTTGTGAATAAAATAAAATTGTTTTGTGCCAAGTAGTTTCCAATTCATAACGTTCTTGAACGAATTCCTGGAAGCCATCCAAATTAACTTTTTCAGTTATTCCTTGTGCAAAAGCATCTTTTCCCCAAAGGAAAGCATACAAGCATTGAATTGATTTTTGTGGAAGGAAGTCATAAGGTCTCTCTTGAAGTGCTTTAAAAAGCGGTAATTCTTCTTCTCCTAATCTAAACTCTTGAACCAACTCAAAAAACTGATTGTAAGCGTCGTATCCGTCATGACTCATGTAATGTGTGATAAGTTTCATCTCACACTGCATTCCAAGGTCTCTTTTGTGATTAAAGGTATCCAATAACCATTCATAAAAACCATCTAAATAATCCCAAACATCCGTTTGGTCACCACAGTTTATACCATCGATATACGCTTTCAAGCAGTAAATCGACCTTGCCGGAAGATACATTCCAGGACGTTGTGTGATTTCATCTAATGTAATAACTGACTGAACATCGATCATAATTGCTTCCTTTTAGTTGTGCGTTTAAAGAAAACTGAGTTTGTGTAATTTTAGGTACTCGCAACTCGTCACTAATTGACTTCTACTTCTTCATAAAACATTTATCATGCCTACTTGTCAAACTCAATTAATTTACCGGTAAAAAAATAATTCTAAAATAATTCTATTGTTTAATATAAATAACTGATAAACAATAAATTGAACCTATTTTAGCACTTGATTTGTTTTATCAATTTTTTCCTAATCTCTTCCCTGAAAGCTTAGGGAGGAGAGATTTTTTTAAAATAAATAACATATATTGTTTATTCTAAATATGATAAAAATTGATATAATCAATGTCACAAAAAATGAAATAGCATACAATTTATATTAAAATAAATTCATATGTAATGTTATTAATCTAGTCTTTAAAACGGTGTAATAATGCTTATTTTGAAAAATCTTGAATTTGTTCAATAACTGCAGCATAAACATCGCCACCAAAAGGTGGATTTAGTTTTTGAATACGAACCGAAATTTTTTGGATTTCAGGATATTGCCCTTTTAAGGAGGCAATAATTTGTTCGCTTATCTTTTCGAGTAGCTTAACCCGCTTTTCCATGATTACGGAACAGGTTTGATAGATTTTCTCGTAGTTAACCGTTTGTGCTAAATCATCTGATTGACTTGCCGCCGAAAAATCGGTTTCTACCATCACATCGATAATATAATGGTTTCCAAGAATAGCCTCTTCCTCATAATAACCATGATGAGCATAGAACTTTACTCCTTTAAGCCCTACTTTCATTATTTTTTTCATAATCTAAGTGCCGTAAGCGTATTTTTATCAATACACTGAAAGGTTTTAAAAAGTATGGTTGCATCCATAATTTTATGTGACGCAATTTTTACAATGTCGAAAGTACAAAATAAATCAGTGCAAGTCCAATAATAGAAAATATCAAGTTTATTATATTCTTTTTTTTACATAAATTTTTAGTATAAATTATGATGCTATTATTATTTATATGGTTCATTTTAAATAGAATACATATACGGTTTTTAAAATTTTATATATTGTCAATATTATGTAAAATAATAAAAGTTTATCTTTTTTCTGAATGCGATGCAACCTTTTCGATTTTTTATCGACTAAGAAGGGATTATTATGAAACTCTTCTGTAGTTCGTAATTTTTAGTTGCTTATAGGTGAAATTATACGTTAGTGTTCAAAATTAGTTGAAAAGTATATTTTTAAATATCATAGTCATACCATATAATTATGATTAATTATCAACTTTCTAGCGGTTGTATTTCCTATAAAAATAGATTTTCATCCATTTTATTTAACCGTTTTTGAAAATATTACTAAATTGGAAGACATTGTAATATTAATATTGAATATTGTCAATTCAAAAAAAAATCACATCATAAAAACGTTATTAATATGTCTTTAAAAGTCAGTTATAATGCTCCGGTTGTACTTACATTTTCATTGATTTGTACGGCTGTATTTTTTATTCCATTTACGACGACGAGCCAAGATTTTTCAAGTCCACTTGGCCATTTATTTATTTTAGAACATTCGAGTGATTACTTATCGATGTTACTTTATGTATTTGGTCATGCAAGTGTGGAGCATTTATTGGGGAATCTAACCTTTATCTTACTTTTAGGTTCGATGATTGAGGAAAAGTATGGAAGCCTGAATCTTTTGATAATGATTGGTATCACAGCAATCATTACAGGAATTTTGAATGTACTATTTTTTCCGACTGGACTATTAGGTGCAAGCGGAATCGTATTCTTATTTATTATTCTTTCTTCGTTCGGGAATGCTCAAAAAGGAATCCCGCTCACATTTATTTTAGTCGCTGTATTATTTTTAGGTAAAGAAATTTTTCAAGCACTTCAGGATAATAATATTTCAGAGTTTGCTCATATTCTCGGTGGAATCTGCGGAAGCTTATTTGGTTTTTCTGGATTAATGACGCCAAAAAAGAAAGAGTCTTCGTCATACGATACATACTCTTAGTAAAATAATCTTCCGCAAATCTACTCGTTTGTATAGCAGGTAGGTTTTCGGAAGAAACTATTTCTACATTTTCCAATCCCTTTTAGAAAAATTAAAATATCTTTGCGAAAAATTGGTACACAATGATGCAAAGTTATATTCGATTTAGTTCGTTAGTCCTATTCCTAATATTAAGTTTTAGCAGTTGTAAAATAGATTCTCACGCAGAATCGGTTAATACAGGTTACGTTCGAATCAAAGGGAAAACGATGGGAACGACTTACGCCGTAACTTATCAAGATGCTGCTCAAATTAATTATAAATCACAGATTGATAGCTTATTAGCAGCGATTAATCAAGAAGTTTCGACTTATATTCCTAGTGCAAATATTTCTATTTTTAATCAAAAAACGGATAAGTCATTAATTGTTTCGGCAGAAAAAAATCCTCACTTTGTAGCGAATATTTTAGAATCTCAAAAAATTTTTGAGGCTACAAATGGTCACTTCGATCCAACGGTTATGCCTCTGGTCAATTATTGGGGGTTTGGATATACTGAAAAGAAAGCAATTACGAATGTGGATAAATTAAAGATTGATACTTTATTGCAAAGTGTTGGTTTTGACAAATTAGAAATAGAAGTGACGGGCGAAAAAACGTACGTTATTAGTAAGGCAAATTCGGAAATGCAATTAGATTTCAGCGCGATTGCAAAAGGTTACGCTGTAGATGCCGTTGGAAATTATTTGGTATCACAAGGTATTGAAAATTATTTCGTAGAAATCGGTGGAGAAACAGTTTGTAGTGGAAAAAGTCCAAGAGGAGATATTTGGGCTTTGGGAATCAGTGTACCTTCTAAAGATGCGGAAACTACGGATATTCAAGAAATTGTAAAATTTACAAATAAAGGTTTGGCGACATCCGGTAATTATCGGAATTATCATACTTCAGAAGATGGAAGTATTTATGCACATACGATAAATCCAAAAACAGGTTTTCCGGAGAAAAGTAACTTATTAAGTGCCACGGTTATTGCAGAAAACTGTATGATTGCAGATGCTTATGCCACAGCATTTATGGTGATGGGAAAAGATATGGCAATTGAGTTTGCGAAAAGCTTACCAAATATTGAGATTTACCTTATTTTTGGTGATGAAAATGGTGAAATGCAAACTTTCTATACGGACGGTTTTACGGAGTTTTTATCGAAGGATGCCGCAGAATAAAATCAGAGCAATTTTATTTGTTGCTTTTATATTTCATCATTATTTCAAGTCGATAAAAATTAAAAAGGCATAAAAGGGTTTTAACCCAACATTTATATATATTGGAGTAAAATTGCAGGCTTTCTTAGTATTGCATTTATCCGCCGCATTAAATTTGTAGTGCAACTGATTTCTCGATAAGAGTAATCATTTATGAATAACGAGAACTGTTTTTATAATTTATTGAAGTGGCGTTATTTGTAAAATAGTAATTTGTGTTGTATCACAAGGTTGCGTATATTTGTAAAATAGTAATATAGTCGTGAGTTGGGATTTGAAAAGTTAAACACTCTTTAAATTGTAATTGATTAAAACTATAATTATTGATTTTATAGTTTTACTAATAATCAAAAACTATAGAATACTTTATCACATCAGGTTAAAAATGATTTAAAAAATCTAACTTTCGAAGAAAAATGGCAAAATTAAAAAGAGAACAGATAGTAGCAATTGGTGTAATTTTGATAGTAGCACTTTTGGGTGTTAGTGCGTACTTAATGTATGCAAATAATCAGAAAGGAGAGGCTTTGGAGCAAGCTGTGGAAACGAACGCAGAATTGGAAGCGGCGAAAGCAGAATTAGACAAAGAGTATAATCTGGCATTGGAAGAGTTGGAAGCTGAAAAAGGTGACAATGAGCAATTGAATAACATTATTGAGCAACAAAAAAGTGAATTGAAAGCTCAAAAAATGAAGATTGATCGTTCAATTCGTCAAGGTAAAAATACTTCGGGCGAATTGGCTGCAGCTCGCAAACAAATTCAAGCATTAATCGCTCAAAAAGATTCTTATTTAGCGAGAATTGATGAATTAAATGCAGATAAAAAACTTTTGGAAGAAAATGTAGTGAGCTTAACTTCTGAGAAAACGGAGTTGGAATCTACCCTAACGGAAGTTAAAGAAACGGCGGCAAAAACAGAAGAGGTCTTAACTTCTGAAAAAGAAAAGTTAGCGGTGGAGAAAGAAAAACTATCTTCGAAAGTTGCTCGTGGTTCAGTTTTGAATACGCGTAATATTAAGGTCGTTCCATTGAAAACAAGAAGAAGTGGAAAAGATGTGGACACGAAATTTGCGAATAAAACAGAGAAATTAAACATCTGTTTTGACATTGATGAAAATGCAATTACGCCTTCTGGTAACAATAAAATTTTGATTCGTATACTTACGCCTCTTGGTGAAACACTTTATATGGAAGGTCAAGGTTCAGGTGAATTTGCCAATCAAACAGCAAGTGGAGCAGCGACTCGCTTCACGACTTCTAAAGGGTTTTCTTATAATAATAAAGCCGTTAACCAATGTATAGATTGGTCAATTCAAACGCCTTTAGCAAAAGGAACTTACACCGCAGAAGTGTATAATAAAGGTTACAAAATAGGTTCTACCACGTTTTTATTGAAATAGGAAGAGATTGTCGAATTGTTATATTGTTTTCTTATGAGAATATTTATCGTTACGACGGTAATAACAAAATAATTAGACTGTAATTAGGCAATGAGCTGAAAGCAATAACAACCAAACAATTATTAAGAAAGGTCAAACTCCTGATTACCAGAGAGTTTGACCTTTTTACGTGTTGCCTTCTTTTCGCTCGTTTGTTTCTTATTCGTTAATCTTTTAGCGTGAACAGATCTGGGCACTTTTGTTAATCTACGCTTTGGTTTTGGTGTCAACGCAATTTGTATCAGCTGATTAAATCGCTTGATAACCAATTTCTTATTCCTCAGCTGCGATCGTTCAGAATCGTTTGCCAATAATAAAATACCTTCCCCATTAATTCGATTCGCCAAATTCTGCCAAATCAAATTTTTCTCCACTCCACCTAATATTTGAGATGCGTTCACATCAAAAAGTAACTCCACACGAGTTTCCACTTTATTAACATGTTGCCCACCTGCTCCCGAACTTTTCGAGGTTCGGAATGTAAATTCTTTGTTTAAATCTAAATTATTCATGATTCTTAATAGTGATTAATAGTTTGTTATTGGAGATTAGTTTTTACCATTATGCCGTAAAATAACTATAACCGCAAAGTAAACGACAAGGTAACGGATTGAGTTCCGAAGACCTTCACCTTTCCGTCATTCCGACGAAGGTCGGAATCCCCCGAAGGTAACGGAACTCAATTTAAAAAAGAACGAATCTAAAAAATATCCAACGTTATCAAATTGCAAATAAACCGTGTCGGTTTCAAAAACCGACACGGTTTAACGCTCAATCCTCCTTCATCTTCTTCTCATATTCCAACAAACTATTCCCAATTTTCTGCTTTTCAACTTTCCAATCATCCATACTCAAAAGACTCAAATTATAATCACTCAAACCCTTATTATATCTCGCCAATAACAAAATCGCATCATTCGGATAACTCCTTTCCAAAACATCAATCGCTTCCCGAATTTCTCCATCAACAACCAATTCACTTATCGTCAATTTTTCATTATAAACACCTTCCAAAATCTGATTTACCAAAACATCATCAAAACTCTCATCACATTCCACCGTTTCTTTTCCCTTTGCTTTCCGATTCATTAAATTATCATAATCGTAAAAATGTGGTTCATCCAATTTTTGACAAGCCGAACAATTACACGGAAATAATTTTTTTACTTTAATACTTCCAAAAGTTGCATTCAGTTCATCAATTTTTTGAATGATAATGCTTAATAAACGTCCACAAGGGCAAATGCATCAAAATAATGATTTCGATATTGCGTTGTTTTTGGATTGCAATACTTTCAGCCGTAAAAAATCAATCAAGCCTTGACCCGCCTGCTGCTTG
>CAWVWD010000082.1:0-10851 GCA_963933585.1 uncultured Saprospiraceae bacterium | reverse complement strand
ATATTCTGAACGGCAGACATTCGTTTTTTTCTCGCAAATTCTAACTTTATATTTTCCTGAATCGTTTTTTCCAACGATTCCATATTTTCCGAAAAACACTGAATGCCTAAAGTTGGCAAAACCGCCCAAATGCCTTTTTCTGAACTATTGTGATAATAATTAAAAGTCAATTGGAAATCAGGATAAGAAAAACGATCCTTGGAAGCAGGGAAATTAATCGTAATATCGGCAATCTCATAATCCCCTTTATTATCCATGATTTCCAACAATGCGGAATAATAACCTTTGTCTAATACCTTTTTCTGAATCGCATTTTCAAATTGATTCGCCAAACGAGGCATACTACTATCAATTCGAATAACGCTGTGTTCAGATAATGGCATTAAAATTCGATTCTCGAAAAATTGAAGTCGAACGGCTCTATATGGTAAGGTGATTTTGTGCATTTTTCTAAAATTTAGTTCACCGCAGAGTAAAAGGAGTTTCGAGGCGTTCCATTTATTGCTTATCGCAATAATTAAATAAAATTGAAGCGACGTAAAAATAAAAAACGCCTCAAAACTCATGAAACGCTGCAGCGAATCTCATCAATATCTCTGAACGACAATCGTATCCAATTCAAATCGTTTTTGGAAACCAATTGAAATTCGTTTTTCGTAATCACTTATTTTAGATTTAGGCGTTTTTTTGTCCCAATCAAAAAATAAGGTTGGTAAATAAATACAATTCGTCGAGTCTGTAGTTAGCTCAACTTCTGCAAAACCAATTCGATTTAATTCCGGATAAGTAGTTTTATATTCATTAGAAACTAAAGATAAAAGACTTCTTCGTTTCTCTAAATTTTCGATTTTTATTTGCAGTGCATTTTGCTCTTCTAATAACCGTTCTTTTGATTTTTTCTCGTCCTGCAAAGTATTTAATAACTCTTCCGATTGCATCGAACGACGCATATTATTGGCAAACTCTTGTCCGTATTCAGATTGAATCACTCTGAAACTAACTCGATTATCGGATAATTTTTTAGCATGAGATAAACTATCCGTTGCATTAATCGGTTTTCCGAACCAAAAAACCGTTAATTCTAAAGAGTCCGTTCCATCGATTTTATCTGTTGTATTAAATGTTTTTTCAAAATTATTAAAGACATATTCCTTTACGAATCGCTTTTGACGTAAGTCTTTTAAGACATTAAAAAAGATAAAAGTACTCGGTACGATTACCAAAATCACGAAACCAATAATAAGCGATTGAGACCGTTTTTTCTCTTTCTCATTCACGTATTGTTTGAATGGAAAATCTAGTAACCGAACGATTAGATAGGTTGCTAAAGCTACAAAAACGGAGTTAATAAAAAACAAATAAAAGGCATTCAAGAAAATCCACCATTCGCCATGTGCCAATCCATAACCAGCGACACAAATCGGTGGTAACAAAGCAGTTGCAATTGCTACACCTGGAATGGCGTTTGATTTTTCTAATCTTGTTCCAGAAACAATTCCAGCAATTCCACCAAAAAATGCGATTAAGACATCTAAAAATGTCGGTGAAGTTCTTGCCAATATTTCGCTCGTTGGCTCAATGCTCAATGGTGTCAACGCAAAATATAAAAAACTTGTAACTAAACTCACGACAATTGCTATTCCTAAATGTTTTAGAGAAGTTCTTAGTGTAACTCGATTATTAATTGCTACGGATAAACCAATTCCTAAAATCGGTGACATTAGCGGAGAAATTAACATCGCACCAATAATAACAGCAGGCGAATTTGTATCCAAACCAATAGATGCAACAATTATAGCAGAGACCAATAACCAGACGTTTGCTCCCGTCATCGTCTTATTTGCCATAATAGAATTGATCGTTCCAATTTGGTCAGAACCTTTATGAATATCCGTAATATCTTGGAAAAAAGCAATGACCTTTCCCCAAAGTAGAATTATTAAATCCCCAAAAGTATGGTCATTATTTACTTGACTTGGTGACGTTTCCTTTTTTTCGGTTGTATTTTCCACGGGTTGTTAGTTAATTGATTCCTGAATTGATTGATCTGTTAATTATGATAAGAATAAAAGAGGTTATTTGACAATTTTTGCCCACGGCAGCTGTCTTTCACTGCCGTAAAATATTGAAACAGTTACGACAAATAAAGACAGCCGCTACGAAAATCGTAATTTACTTGAGTTTGGCAAAATTCATCAAAGAACCATAAAAAAGTTATTTTAAATAATATTTTTTTGTATTTAAAATGATGCCTATTCAGTAGATGCCTTGAGTTGAATGTCGTCAACTTAAGGAAAAGAGCGAAGCTTTAGTAGGTCATCAAATGACGAGGGCAAACGCACCTAATTATTTCATTTGATAACTTAATTCAACAAATTATTCTGTTTTCTACCTCAAATCATCATAATGACAGAATAATACTTTTAAATGATATTTTTCGCTTCTTTCCATTGATAAACAAAGTAAAAATCAAGGTTTAATTGGCTTTTTTACGGTTGAAAAGTATTAAAAAATACTAAACCTCAATACTTTCAATCTAAAACCAAAAATGCCAACCCAAAACATCAAACCAAAATTATGACTATATTTTGATACGTTTGCTCTTTCAAGTGACTACGTTCGAAATTAACGAACCAATTAATTAGCTCACTAACAGGCCGTCATACATCACTAACTTTCTATCACTCATTTCTGCCAATTCTTCATTGTGCGTAACGATGATAAAAGTTTGTTTGAAATCATCCCTTAATTGAAATAACAATTGGTGTAACTCTTTGGAAGAAGCCGAATCCAAATTTCCGGATGGCTCATCAGCAAAAACGACTGCAGGATTATTAATTAAAGCTCTTGCAACGGCTACACGTTGTTGTTCCCCACCTGATAGTTGCGTCGGTTTATGTGTCAAACGTTCACTTAATCCCAAATAATCCAAGAGTTCTTTCGCTTTCTTTTCTGCTTTTTTTTCCTCTGTTTTGGCAATATAGGCCGGAATGCAAACATTTTCTAATGCGGTGAATTCCGGTAATAAATGATGAAACTGAAAGACAAAACCAATATTTGCATTGCGAAAAGCAGCTAACTGTTTTGGTTTTAATGAACCAATATTCGTATTATTTATCAATAATTCACCAGAATCTGCACCATCTAAGGTTCCTAAAATGTGTAATAAAGTACTTTTCCCAGCACCAGATTTTCCAACAATCGATACTATTTCTGCTTCCTCAACGGTCACATCTACACCTTTCAATACATTTAATTGTCCGTAAGCCTTTTTTATATTTTTTCCTTTAATCATAATTGTATCACCAAGCTCCAGCTTGGTTTTATTATATGCCAAAATGGGCTTGACACTGCGTTAGTTAAATTCTATATCTCGCTGTCGGTGCGATATCTTGCCCGACGAATTCGCCTTTTAAATATTTGTGATAGCCAGTTACAGCAATCATTGCCGCATTATCGGTACAGAAATCAAAGCGTGGAATATACGTATTCCAACCTTTTTCAGCTCCTATTTTCGACAAAGTCGCTCTAAGTTCTGAATTAGCAGAAACACCGCCTGCGATTGCGATTTCTTTGATGCCAGTTTGTTCCGCAGCTTTTGTGAGTTTATTCATCAGAAAAGTCACGATTGTCCGCTGAACGGAAGCACAAATATCATTTAAATTCTGTTCCACAAAGTCGGGATTTTTTTTCACTTCTCTTTGCAAAAAATATAAAATTGAAGTTTTTAATCCGCTAAAGCTAAAATCCAAATCTTTGATTCTTGGTTCCGTAAATTTGAAAACATATTTTCCATCTTTTGCTAATTTATCAATGACGGGCCCGGCAGGATAATCTAAACCTAATAATTTTCCCGTTTTATCAAAAGCTTCTCCGGCTGCATCATCTAATGTTTCACCAAGAATTTCCATATCCAAATAATCCGTTACCCGGATAATCTGCGTATGTCCACCCGAAACAGTTAGGCATAAAAACGGAAATTTTGGCTTTGGATCTTCTGCAAAATGAGCCAAAACATGCCCTCTCATATGATTCACTTCGACCATCGGGATATCCAGACTCATCGCCATCGCTTTCGCAAATGAAACGCCTACTAATAGCGAACCCATTAATCCCGGCCCACGAGTGAAGGCAATTGCGGAAATATCTGACTTTTGGATACCTGCTTTTTTGATGGCTAAATCAATGACAGGAACGATATTCACCTGATGTGCTCGAGATGCAACTTCTGGTACAACTCCGCCATATTCTCGGTGAGCATCTTGGTTTGCAGTGTAATTCGATAAAATTTCACCATCTTTCAAAATTGCTGCTGATGTGTCATCACAAGATGATTCTATTCCTAATATTATTATACTCATTTTATATTTGAACTGTGATTTTTAATTTTAATTGATATCAATCGTTTAATAACAATATTTTTATCATTATTGATTTTAATAATTTCTTGATTTTTGTTTTCCCAAACGTATCGTTTCGTCATAATTATCCCTTTTAAGGAACAAAAAACGAATAAATATTACCCTTTAAAAGACTTCCTGTAAAGATATTAAAAATCAATGTAAAATGGCTTTTACGATATTTCGAATAATTTGACCATCGTCCCATTTATTATGATCTAATGAATTATTGCGATTTTTAAATATTCAAAAATCTAATTATTATCGATTTATTGGAGTCACCAGATTGATAACTCAAAAATCTATCTCCCTAATATGATAACCAAATGGTAAATAAAGACTTTGGTAACAAATCATTTTTATTCTAAAAGTGGTTATTAGTATTCGTTTCAGTCGTTCGATGTACCCAAGATTATCGTATCAAAATAACCTCTCCTTTTCTAATCACCTCCTCTCCTATTGATGTAATATATATAATAATATAGCGATAGCCGCCATTTAATACTTTCTTTCCGTTATGCGTGCCGTTCCATTCTCCTTCCGTACTATTATAAATAATTTCACCGTACCGATTAAAAACTTTAAAATCAACAATTGTAATTGACAATGAGGTCGCAACTCGGAAAACATCATTTTTGCCATCATTATTTGGAGAAAAGGCATTTGGAATTTCGATTGCAACAGAGGCCGTAGTTTTTATATTAATAATTGCTTGAACAGGCGGACAACCAGGTAATGTTCCTAAAACCGTAAAGGTTGTCGTTTCATTAATAGTCGTCGTAATAAATGTTCCTTCCCCCGTAAATCCATCCGTTCCTTCCCAAGTATAAATATAATCAAATCTCGGGTTATTCACTTCGAGCGTTACGCTTGAACCAATTTCTACTGCGAAATCCACTCCAATATCAATTATATATTCCTCTGGTTCCGTAATTATAAAGCTTTCTATTTGCTGACAATTACGCACAATATCCGTAACTGAAACGGTATAATTTCCTGCTTCTAAATTAATTGCCGTCGCTCCATTTTGTCCATCCGACCATAAATACGTCACCGTATTTGTCGTATTAATCGCATTAACAGTAACTCGCCCACTTGCACCTTGATAGCAATCATTATCAATCTGCTGAACCGTCTCGATACTAAAAGGTATAATTTCATCCAATTCATAGGAAGCACTTACCGCACAGTTATTCGCATCTGTAATCGTTACCTCGTAAATTCCTACTGTTAGATTTATTGCACTTTCTGAATTCCCAGTATTTGCATTTGCACTCCAAATATAATTATATGGTTCATTTCCGCCCGAAATCGTTAAGTAAATTCCTCCGGCTTCTTCACATCCCATTTGAATCACAGAATCTTCGATCATCAAACCTTCCGTTCCTTGAACCGTTATCGTTTCTAAGATAGAACAATTATTCCCATCCGTCAAAACCAAATCATAATCACCCGAAGGCAGACTACCAATACTATCTGTATTTATAGGTGTATTTGACCAAGCATAAGTATATGGTGAAGTTCCGCTGGTTACGTTATAACTAATCGACCCATTATCTTCTCCGCAAGTCGCATTGATAACCGTCGCAGTTCCTACTAAAACCGTCGCAGGATTCAGTATATGAGACAGAACCGTATCACAACCAAAAGCATCTGTCACCGTAACGCCATAAGTTCCTCCACCTAAACCACTGACAACATTTATATTACCAGCATTCGCATTTGGTGTCCAATTATAAGAGAATGGTGCGACACCGGAAGTTGGCGTAATACCAATAGAACCAGTTTGTGCTTGACATTCTGGTTGAACACTTGCTAATTCGACAACCAAATTCGATGAACTTCCCAAAGTTATTATACTGGAAACTTCCAAACACCCAAAAGCATCCGTCACGGTCAACCAATAACTCCCGCCTGACAAACTATCTGCAACGTTTGTATTACCGGTATTTGCATTTACACTCCAATTATAACTATATGGTAGATTTCCACCCGAAACATTCGCTGTAATTGTTCCATTTAAACCGCAAGCTGGTGAAGTTTCGACGGTTGTAATCACTATTATTGGTGGCGATAAAATGATTGTACTTATCGTGCTTGTGCAATTATTTGCATCCATAATAGTTACGGTATAATTTCCAGCTGAAATATTTTGAGGATTCTGAACCGTTCCCAATCCATTCGCCCAAGCATAGGTATAAGGGGATGTTCCACCAGATGGAATCATCGAAATAGAACCATTATTAATATTAAAACAGGAAGCCGGAAGATTATTAAACGTCGCCGTAATTCCTGTCGGTGCGGTAAGGTTTGTAGCAGTTGTCGTCGTACAATTATTCGCATCGGTAATCGTCACGGTGTAACTTCCTGCCGAAATATTTTGAGGATTTTGAACTGTTCCTAATCCGTTTGACCAAATATAGGTGTAAGGTAATATACCGCCAGAAACAGTAGTTTGAATCGAACCATTTGACATATTATTACAAGTCGGGTTCACGGATATTACGGAAGCAGAGATTGCAGTTGACTGTGTAATAGTGGTCGTTAAAATAGAGGTACAATTATTCGCATCAGTAATCGTCACGGTATAATTTCCTACCGAAATATTTTGCGGGTTTTGAGCCGTCCCCAATCCATTCGACCAAGCATAAGTGTACGGAAATGTTCCGCCAATCGGTGACGTAGAAATACTACCATCCGAACCTCCAAAACAACTAATAGCAGTCGGTGAAAGTGTTCCGCTGAATGAACTCGGTTGGCTAATAATAATGGATTCCGTTTTTATGCAACCGTTTGCATCTGTAACTGTAACGGTATAATTCCCAGCGATTAAGTTGGAAATATTTTGAGTATTGAAACCATTCGACCAAGCAAAACTATAAGCAGATGTTCCGCCATTTATAACCGTTTGAATACTTCCATCATTTCCATTATAACAGGAAACCAGCGTCGGAATTAAGCTGATACTTAATATATTGGGTTGCGTAATCGCAATCGTTTTTGATTTTTGACAACCATTTACGTCTGTAACGGTAACCGTATAATTTCCTATTGTAAGGTTATTTTGTATCAATCCGCTTCCGCTCAATCCTTGCCAATTTGCTGTAAAAGGACCAGTTCCTCCGGAAAGAAACAACTGAATATTTCCAGTATTCGCACCATTACAATTCACATTAGTTTTACTTTCATTAATAATAATATCTCCAGGTTCATTCACAATCGCTTGTGCGGTATCTGTACAACCAATCCCATCTGTAACCGTTGCAATATAGATATTTCCACTTATATTCGTTGGATTCTGCGTATTACTAAGACCATTATTCCAATTAATTATAAAAGGCAATTGTCCACCATTTATATTTAAAATAATACTTCCGTCATTGGCATTAAAACAGGACACATCCGTTGGAATTGCGGTAGCTTCCATCGCTCCGTTTGAACCGACAGTTACAGAAGATGCGACCAAACAACCATTCGCGTCTGTAATCGTTACACTGTAATTCCCGGGCAATAAGTTAGTCGGATTCTGTGACATTCCTGCGCCATTATCCCAAGCAAAATTATAAGGTGATAATCCACCAGAAACCGATAACGTTATCGTTCCATCAGCAACTAAATCACAGGTTGCCGCAGTCGTCGTAGTAGCAGTTGAAATATTTGTCGTAGAATTCACGACCCCATTATTAGTAATTTCACATCCATTATTATCGGTAATTGTCGCAACATAAGTTCCAGGAATCAAACCATTTAAAGTTAGCGAACTTCCTAAATTATTACTCCAATTCACAAGATATGGTGAACCGCCACCAGAAATATTTAAACTAATCGTTCCCGTCGTCTGCATACAATTAATGGTCGAACCCGTTGAATTTGCAGTTAAAGCCGTCGGAGGTTGATTAACCGTTCGTGTTGCTGTAATCGTACAATTATTCGCATCGGCGACTGTAACACTGTATGTTCCTGCGGCAATATTTATCAAATCTTGTGTCGCTACATTATTATTCCATACGTAAGTATATGGCTGCGTTCCACCGTTTACAGTCAAATCCACCATCCCATCACTTCCTCCCAGACAGCTTACATTCGAGCCAATCGTCGAGGCCGAAATGGCTGAAGCCGGTTCTGTTAATATGATACTTACCGTATCTTCACACAAATTGCCATCGGTCGCACTAACGGTATATATTTGATTCGCAGAAAGAGACGTTGCGGTACTTGTAAATTGTTGTGGAGAAGAATTCCAAACGTAATTAATAATAGAAGATTCACTTCCTGAAATAGCTGCCGTAGCAGTTCCTATCGATGTTCCAAAACAGCCAATATTGGTAAAATTGGTAATCGATACCTCAAAATTTGTACAACAATCGTTTCCAAAAACAAGCATCGTATCACTCGCTGTACAGCCGTTTGGCGAAGCCGTTGTTACTATAAATAAAACCGTATCAATCGGCATTTGTGCGATATTCAAATTGGCCGAGGCCGAAGTTATACTCGATAAATTCGATAAATAGGAAGCAGGCTCTGCCGACCATTGAAAAGTTTGATTTGGAAAAAGTCCCATCATCCCAATATTTTGATTTATCGCTTGTCCGCTACAAATCAAAATATCATTTCCTGCATGCACAGGCAATGTCGGAATATTAAATGGTAAACTAAATGAGCTTAAAATATTACCACACGCATCACTTACATTGTTGATAATTTGAAACGTATAATTATCAGGCAAAAAGGTATTCGGAAAAGTTAACGTAAAGGAGGTTGCCGTCCCATCAAAGGCTCCAGTACAGTTCGGACTGATAACACTCGTCGGAATCAGTATTCCAGAACTCGTCAAAACATTAAAATCCGAAACGGAAACAGAATTACACCGCATCGATTTATTAAAATAAATTTGCATCGTCGTCGCTCCACATCCCGGAACAATTACAGAATCCAAATTCGGTAACGAACTATTGAATAAGTTAGCCGTAGAACCCGAAAAATCTATCGAATATCCTTGACCTTGACCATTTGCAGACGTATTTTTGATATATAATAAATATGTTCCTCCAGCTTGAATATTAATATCGCCACTAAAAGCCGGAAAAAATGGAAAAATTCCACCGAACCACGGAGAATTCGTAAAAGCTCCTGTTTCTCCAGCTGAAGGACCATTCGGATTTGAACCGACCAAATCTGACGAATTATTACAAGCGATTTCTAAAGCTGGGTTCGTCGAAATATCGGCACAACTTGCATTACTAATATCATAAACTGCCCAATTGAAATCTTCTGTCGGACTGTTTGGAGTAACCAAAAAACGCAATGTTCCTGCTGTTTGTGGCGTTATGACGAACCAAGTCGAATTATTTTCTCCCGAAAGACAAGAGCCTGCTGGTAGTTCGTTTGTCTGAATACCAATACCTTGTGACGTCGAAATCACATAATTGTTTTGACAAACGGCAATCGCATTTGTACAATCTGAATTTTGTGAAAATAAAAAAGTATGGTAGGTAATTACTATAAAAATGATGATAATCGTTCTCATTTCTGTGGTTTTATCACTTTAGAGATGAAAATTAAAATGATGAATTTTAATTATAAATCTTGATTCTTATTTCTTATTTTTCCAGTTTTGATGCTTACACTGAACCTTTGGGAAATTTTAGAATAGCGTATTGTTATCTAAGAATAATTTTACTGATAATTAATAATCAGACCTGATACGTTTTGAAAATATGTAAAGTCTTTACACACTAAAAAATTGAATTAATTACAAATGTATCAATTTCAAATGTGATTAAAACTCCGGTTAAAACCGTATTTGTGTTGATTTATTTGCTGATATATCGTAGTTTCTACGAAATAAAATTTATAAAGTTTTAACTATTTAACATTTTGGGGAGTCGTTCTTTCCTGATTTTTTCGCTAAAAACACTGAAAACTACTGATTTTATTTTTTGATTTATAAATTTATGGTTCTTTGACAAATTTTGCCAAACTCAAGCCGCTTACGATTTCCGTAGCGGCTACTTTTATCTACTATAATTTTTTTTTTAATACTTTACGGCAGCTCAAGACAGCCCATACAGCTAAAAATCATCAAAAATCTAAATTTATTTGAATCAAAAAATCAGCGAATTTCGGTCTCATCAGTATTCCTATCCCGCCAAAAAAGATAGTAACCTTACGACAAATTAGCAATCGCCAACATTATCGTTTCCATTCGTTGACGAATCGGTGTACTTTTTCCTGAAAAATTATTTGCCATAATAGAGAAAGAAACAATTTTCCCAGATTTCGTTGTGGCATAACCACAATATGCTCGAACTCGACGAATCGAACCAGACTTTACCCGAAGCCGACTTCCGACGGCTTTATTATTTCTAAATAAATACCGAACTGTTCCCGACTTTCCACCGATTGCTAAGGAATTATAAAATGGCGGAAATAAATTTTTATCTCGTGCGAC
>CAWVWD010000081.1:0-10893 GCA_963933585.1 uncultured Saprospiraceae bacterium | reverse complement strand
TGCCAATCCAAAAACAACGCAAAATCGAAATCATTATTTTGATGCGTTTGCCCTTGTCTATTTCTGTTTAAAATCGGAAATCGGAAAATTATTTGGCAATAAGCATTAAAGCAATACCGTTAAAAGACGTAGGTTTTTAACATTCTTTTAATCAATAAGTACAAAAAGCGAACTATTAGTGATCACTTAATTTAAAAATCGTTTTGGTATGCTTACTTTTGGGGGAATCTTTAGAATAAAACTGGGTACATATTGGTTTGAAGTATTTTGGTTTGTATGATTTAACAAAAATTTCAAGTATCAAAATACGAAAACACCTTAAAACCATAATAAATAATATGACTAAGAAAATCACATTATCGTTATTAGTAGGCATTTTTATTTTTGCCTTCAGCTCATCAGCAATAGCTCAGGATAAGACGAAAGCTACAACCGTGACACACAAAACGGAAGTGGTGGAAAAACAAAAAAATCCTGAAAAATATAATCCTCGTCCACAAACTGTTCAAAATAAGGCTTCTAAAAATCCTATTCGTAGAAGAACGGTTGAGCAAGAAATTAAAGATTTAAAAACTATAATTGCAAGATTGGAAGTTAAAGAAGAAAAATTGCCTTTCGAAATAAAGCGTTTAGCTCTTTTGAAAAAGGAATTAGTAGAAAAGGAAAAAGCGGTTAAAAAATAATTTACATTTTTTAGTTCGTCATATTTCAACGACAAACCTATAAGGTTTTGAAAACCTTATAGGTTTCATTATCAACGAATCAGAACGAACTAACGTCCTAAAAGGATAATCTTCTATAACTCTTGACTTTAGTCTTGAGAATTAGTAAAATACCGATAAAAAAATAATGCTTTTAATCTAAGCATAAATCAAATCTAAATATGAAAAAACTAATCACATTTTCCGTCTATCTTTTCGGAATTTCCATAGTTTTAATGGCCGCTAATTTACCAAAAGATTGGGTAAATACGGTGGATGAGTTATATGACGGACTTTTGTTTCAGACAAACATTACATCTAATCCCGATTCTGATTTAGCAGAAGTAGAGGAATGGTTAAACGAAACAAATGAAATTCCAGAAACAACTTACGGAATAAATTCCGTTTGTCTTGATGATGCAGGAACCGTAACTCGTACTTTGGGTACTGGTGGTACAGCAGGAATTATTGAACCGCTTTGCTGGGGAAATGATTATATTGTCACACATGATGGGAATGGTATTTTCTCAGGTGATGGTGATCCTTTGACACAGGCTGGTTTGGATTTAATGATTTTTACAGATTTTCCAACGATGTCGGGTCCTTTAGTTTCTGATGTCGCAATGAATCCGGGTTACACGGGTAATATTGTAGGAACAGATCCTCTAGGAAATATTACATTGACTAATCTTGGTGTGTATCAAAACTTCTATGGTACAACTGCTCAAGGTTATACCGAATTATGGTTTGCTCCAATTACGTTAGATGATGTTACTTCTACACCAAAAACACTTTCAGAAGATGTTGGTGGTGCAAATGAATGTGTAAATGTAAATACTTCTGAAGCATTCCAAATTGTATTCTTAGATAGTATTCACATCGATAATTTTACGACGCCAACTGGTGGAAATCTTTGTCAGGCGTCATTTACTGTTTCAGGTGGATTGATGGCTTATAACGGATCAAATTATACGGTTTCGGCAGAGGACGTAACAGATCCTACAATTACTGGAACTTTTATAATCAATCCAAGTCCGACACATAATAGTGTAGTCGCTTTCACAGTGCCTCAATCAGGTTTTTATAATTTGAATATTAGTGATGGTTGTACGACCAAAACAGTGGTCGTAGATATGACGGCTTGTGTCTCTTGTACAGATGATGCCGGTACATTAACGGCTTCACTTTCATCAGGATCAGCAAGTATAAATCCTTTGTATTTGTGTTTTGGTGATTCTTTAGACCTTGCACATAATGGTGACCAAAACTTAGCAGGTGATCCTGATCCATCAACTACTTCAGGTCTTCAATATGCGATATATACTTGTTTACCGACCACAACAGGACCCACATTAAATGATATTGTTTTAGATCCTTGTTTGGTTACAGATAATACAGGAACAGTTCCTCAATTAGCATTCAACGTTGATGGAAGTGGAAATGGATTCCTTTCTAATTCGACAAGTTTATATCAAGGTTATTTAACCGCTTTATTTTTATCTCCAACCGATACTTTATTCTTCGCTCCAATTACTGTAGATGCTTTTCCTCCCGCAACCTGGGAAGGTGTGTCAGGACCAAATGAATGTACAAATGTCAATGTAAATGCAGCATTTCCAGTTGTATTTCTAAGCCAAATGGTAATTCAAAGTGCAGCGAATCAATCCGGTGGAAATCCTTGTAGAGGTGAAGTGATAACGACAGGTGGTTTACCAGAAGCAGATGGAAGTAATTATATTATTACGGTGGAGTTAATGTCGAACCCTACGATTACAGGAACAATCGTTACACCCGCTTCACATAATGGAACGGCAGTTTTTGAGGTTCCTCAGCCAGGGAATTATAGAATATTAGTAACCGATGGAAATGGCTGTACCACGTCACAAGCATTCGTAGGAATGACGGCTTGTACAACGCCTTGTACGAATTTTCAATTAAATGGCGGAATCTCTTCTGCATTTAATGGTGCAGATATTTCTTGTAGTGGTGCTTCTGATGGTTCAATCGAAATCATGCCAACTGGTGGAAATCATCCTTTCACTTATACTTGGTCCCATAATAGTACATTGACGGATTCAATCGCAACTGGTTTGGCTTCCGGTTCTTATACCGTAACCGTAACAGATAACGATGGTTGTGTAACAGATACAACAATAACATTGACGTCTCCTTCACCATTATTTGTTGGTGTAATTGGCGCAAATCCACTTTGTTCTGGTGATGCGACTGGTATCGTTTGGGTAGGAAATATTGGTGGTGGAACGCTACCTTATACTTATACTTGGTCAAATGGTGTTACTGGTCCGAATGATACGATTTTCAACTTATTAGCGGGAACTTACGGTTTAACGCTTACAGATGCAAACGGTTGTTCCGCGCAAGCAAGTACAACACTTGGTGATCCTCCAGCATTAAACGGAAACTTCACGATTGTAAATGATGCAACTTGTGAAGGAATCAATGATGGTGATGCTACGATTTCAGCAACAGGAGGAACTTCTCCTTATGCTTATATTTGGGCACACGATGCAACTTTGATAACTGCAACAGCAACTACTTTAGGTGTTGGAAGGTATTATGTGACGATTACGGATAATAATTTATGTAGTTATGAAGATTCCGTAGATATTGGAGCAACCTTAATCGTGTCTGCAACTTCAGCTGTAACGGATGTAAATTGTTTCAATGGAAGTGATGGAGAAATATTGGTCACGCCTTTAACTTCTGGTGGCGCACCAAACTTACCATATGCTTACTCTTGGTCACCAAATACGTTACAAACTACAGCGAATGTAACCAACTTACCATCTGGTGATTATGATTATACCGTAACAGATAATGTTGGATGTATTTATATAGACTCTGCTACAATCAATCAGTCAGATTCAATTACAATTACAAACATTAGTACCACGAATATATTTTGTAATGGCGATACATCAGGTGTAATTACGGTTTCTGCGTCAGGCGGAGCGGGTAATTATACGTATGATTGGGGGAATGGAAATATCGATTCTACCTTAAATAATGTATCCGCAGGAACGTATACGGTTACAGTGACAGATGCAAATACTTGTACGAAAACATTGACAATTATAATTTCGCAACCTCCTGCAATTATTTCTACAGATACGGTTACGAATGTAAGTTGTAATGGATTTACAGATGGAGCAGCTTTTGTGACCACAACAGGCGGAACAGGAACCTTTAATTACGCTTGGAGTACAAATCCTACAATAGATACACTTTCTACTATTTCAGGTTTGGCAGCAGGACAATATTATGTAACAATTACAGATTCAAGTTCTTGTGCGATTATTGATACAATAGATATTACAGAACCAGATGCTTTAGTAGCAAATACAAACGCAACGGATCAATCTTGTTTCAATATTACAGACGGTACAACAACTGCTGCACCAACAGGAGGAACTGCTCCTTATACTTATACTTGGAATAATACAGGAATAACAGACACGTTAACAGGCCTAACAGCAGCAACGTATTTTGTGACCGTTACTGATGCGAATGGTTGTAATGTAGTGGATAGTGCAGTCGTTTCTGCTCCACCGATAATCACATCGACGATTAGTTCAACACCAGTATCTTGTCAAGGTGGAACAGATGGAACGGCAACAGTTACCGCAGCAGGCGGAGACGGTTCATTCTCTTACGCATGGAGCAATAGTCAAATTGGACAAACAACAAGTAGCTTAGGCGCAGGTGTTTACAATGTAACTATTACAGATGGTTCTGGTTGTATCTTAATTGATACCGTTTCAGTAATAGAATTGCCACCATTAAATCCAGCAGGCGGAATCATTGCGAATCCAATAAGTTGTTTTGGTGGAGATGACGGTTCTATCGAAGTATTAGGAATGACAGGAGGAACAGCTCCTTATGTGTATACTTGGAGTACAACACCAGCTCAAGATAGTTCAGTAGCAATTAACTTGACAGCAGGGGTTTACTCTATCATTATTACAGATGCAAATGGTTGTACATTTGGTCCTGTAAATGTCACTGTGAATCAGCCAGCAGTAGCAGTTGCAGCAACTGTTTTTACTATTGACCCTTCTTGTAACGGTGATGCAGATGGTTCTATCACAGTAGATGCAACAGGTGGAACGCCAAGTTACACTTACTTTTGGAATGATGGACAAACGACTCAAACTGCTTCTGATTTACCAATCGGAACTTACGATGTAACGATCACAGATGCAAACGGTTGTACTTCTACGGCTTCAGGTACATTGGTTCAACCTGATCCATTAACAGCAGAAGTTTCTACTATCGAAACTTCTTGTAATGGAAGTAGAGATGGACGCATTGTCTTAGATACCGCATATGGTGGAAGTGCTCCATATGCTTATTCAATAGATGGCGTGAATTACCAACCAGTAGATATTATTTTCTTCGGATTAGCCGGAGGTAATTATGACATATATGTTCAGGATGGTAATGGTTGTATTTTTGAACAATCTGTTACCGTAGATGAGCCACCTTTAATCGTTGTTGATTTGGGAGCAGATATTGAATTGGAATTAGGGGATAATGTGATGTTAGAAGCGATTGTGAATACAACAGATTCATTATCATATGCTTGGGGATCTTCTCCAGCAGATTCTTCATTATCTTGTACCGACTGTTCAACGCCAATCATCGCACCGATTCGTTCAACGACTTATACCGTAACCGTTCAAGATACATCAGGTTGTACTGCAACAGATGATATTTTTGTAAAATTAGATAAGAACAGAAATGTATTTATTCCAAATGGTTTCACACCAAATGGTGACGGACGTAACGACGAGTTCATGGTATTCGCAGGAACAGGTGTTGAAAATGTTAAAA
The DNA here is from genome assembly GCA_963933585.1 of uncultured Saprospiraceae bacterium. Taxonomy (GTDB): domain Bacteria; phylum Bacteroidota; class Bacteroidia; order Chitinophagales; family Saprospiraceae; genus CAWVWD01. The sequence continues at coordinate 5,338 of CAWVWD010000081.1, read as the reverse complement.
CATTTATTATTTTCGACCGTTGGGGAAATCAATTATATTCACAAACAGATATTCAACCAAATGATGCTTCAGTAGGTTGGGATGGACGTTTCCGTGGAGACTTGATGGCACCAGGTGTATATGTTTTTTATATCGAAATCGTATTCGCTGATGGTTTGGTATTCCCTTACAAAGGTGATATTACTTTGATACGATAGTTTTTCAACTATAAATTATGAACTATTTATAGTTCTAATATAGTTTTAATATAAAAAATCCCATTCGAAATATTTCGAGTGGGATTTTTTTTGTTGTGTAATAACCAAACAACGATATGCATTTTTATAACGTTCATTTTTAAGAACGCAATGATTATATCCATCGGCGAGTTTGAGTCTAAAAAACCCATAAAAAATAGCATAATTCGACTTTATTCAACACTTGGACAAGAAGTTAAACAAGTCAATATTGATAATGAAACTCAAATACAACTGAACGTTTATGATTGGAATCAAGGTATTTATCTTTACGGTGTTTATGTGGAAGGCGAATTGGTAAAACAAGGACAGGTTTTGATTGGAAATTGAAAATGGAGAATTGATGATAATTCATACGCTCACTTTGAGTGAGCGTATGAATATATTAAAAACCCTACTCCGTCACCGCTTGAAAAACTACATTCAGTCTCGCATCAATAGATTGCTGCGGAATCGAGCGATAATTCAACTTTAGGGTTAATACAAAATCACCGGATTCTATAATTTCTTTAACCGTTGCTAAGGTTGGAACTAAATCAATTTGGTAGCCGATATTCGCAGGAATTGGCTCCAAAAATGCGATTTCTCGTTCTAGTGTGCCGTCAGTTTTCGTCATAAATAAACGAACTCGCTGTAAATCCCCAAAAGTAATATTTCCCGAAACATTGGTAATACGAAAGGCTTTAGGAATAATCTGCGTTATATTTTCCCGAGTCTTCCCATTAATCGTCAAAAAAGATTCGTATTCCGCATCAAAACCCGGCAATTGAAAATTGTGGGTATCAAAAGTATTTAATCCTGCGAATATTTCAAATTCACGGAAATAATTTATTTCAAACCCTTGTACATTTTCATCCGGTGAACATTGAAAAAAGCATAATCCAATCAATGTCAATAATATTAATAATTTATTCATATTTAGTTTAAATAATTTTCAGTATCCATAATTTAAGTAATTCAGCGTTGCATTATCCCTTTATCCCTTAAAACCTTAACACCTTTATTCCCAAAATATTTGATATTTATAAAATTGTTCGTTTCTTTAGTCTAACGAATTTAATAGCAAAAATAGTTATTCGCTACGAATAATATTTCTAAATGAAATTCAAATCTAAAATTAATCAATTTATAAAAATAAGCCTTTAAAGACAAGGAGTATCCGAACGACTCATACTATTTAAACTGAAGTAAACAATAACAAAAAATGGGAGAACAGAGAGTTTCAATGGTCACAGACCAAAAACAAATGCAGCATTTTGTAAAGAATCTTTTGCAAGATGTTCAGGCATTGGAATATATGTTAGATAATGATTGGTTTGAAGACGATATTACTCGAATCGGTGCCGAACAAGAAATGTGTTTGGTCGATAAGGCTTTCAAGCCAGCAGTGAACGCAATGGAGATTCTGGAAAAAATGAAAAAACACGATTGGGTGGAAACCGAATTGGCAAAGTTTAATCTGGAATGTAACCTTACGCCTCGTGTTTTTGAGGGTAGTTGCTTGAGTGATATGGAAACGGAAATTAAAGGTTATTTGAATAAAATTAGAAAAAAAGCAAATGAGCTGGACACCGATATTTTATTAACTGGAATTCTTCCGACGCTTCGTAAATCCGATTTAGGTTATGATAATCTGACACCCAAAAAACGCTATAAAGCATTGATGACTTCTTTGCGAAACATGCGTGGAACAGATTATGATTTGAGAATCGAAGGTATTGACGAATTATTAATTAAGCATGATTCGCCACTTTTGGAGGCTTGTAATACGAGTTTTCAAGTGCATTTACAGGTTGCTCCAAAAGAGTTTGCAAATCTATATAATATCGCTCAAGCCATTACAGCCCCTGTAATGGCGCTTGCTGCAAATTCACCGCTTTTATTTAATAAACGCTTGTGGCACGAGTCTAGAATCGCACTATTTCAACAATCCATTGATACTCGAAACTCTTATAATCACCTTCGAGATAGAAGTCCTCGTGTAATGTTCGGGAATGATTGGTTGAAGGATTCTATCATGGAAATTTATAAGGAAGATATTATGCGCTTCCGTGTTTTGATTGCGTCTGATGTACAAGAAAATGCCTTAGATGAAATCAAAAATGGTCGAGTTCCGAGGTTACGAGCATTGAACGTTCATAATTCTACGGTTTATCGTTGGAATCGTCCGTGTTTCGGAATTAGTGACAACGGAAAACCGCATTTGAGAATCGAAAATCGTGTATTTGCAGCCGGACCGACAGTGATGGATGAAATGGCAAATATGACGTTTTGGCTCGGTTTAATGGCGGAATTACCACATGTTTATAAAGATATTAGTAAAGAAATGGCGTTTGAAGATGCCCGTGATAACTTCTTAAAAGCTGCCAAATTCGGAATTGATAGTAAATTCACTTGGATTGGTGATAAGAAAATTTCGGCTGTTGATTTGATTTTAAATGAATTATTGCCAATTGCAAGGGCCGGTTTGAAACGTCAAAAAATCGATAAAGCAGATATTGATTATTATTTAGGTATCATCGAAGAACGGGCAAAATGCCATACTAATGGTGCAAGATGGATGCTCCGAACTTATACGAAGTTTGCAAAAGAAACTACAAAAGATGAGGCTATTTCTGCATTAACAAATGCCATGACGCAGAACCAAATCAGCGGAAAACCAATTCACGAATGGGAAATTCCAGAGTTGGAAGATTACATGGATTACGAGGTTGGCGAAGTAACGGTGGAAGAATTCATGGAAACAGATATTTTTACGGTTCAGCAAGATGATATTATTGAACTCGTCGCAGATATTATGAATTGGCGAGATTTACGTTACATCGCTGTCGAGGATGATGATGGTTTACTCACCGGTTTGGTTTCTTCTACAAACCTTTTGAAACGCATTGTCAAAAAACCAATTAATGAAAAAGAAGGTAATATTTTAGTTCGTGATATTATGATTGATAATCCGATTACGATTAGTCCGACGGCTTCGTTTATGGATGGAATGAAATTGATAAAAGAACATAATATTGGTTGTCTTCCTGTGGTTCGGGAAACTGGCGAATTAATTGGAATGATTACCGAAATGACGTTCTTTAAAATGGCCAAACGATTATTGAAAAAGTAAGTCGAATTACAGATTTTAGACGCAGTAAATTTAGTTTTTTACTAATAAATAATTACGAAGTGGTTAACCTTTCATAGGTTAACCACTTTTATTTTTTTGCCAAAAAGAAACTTTTTTACTACATTCGATATTCTTCACTGTAACAGAAAAATCCGAAAAGACCGTCATGGAGCTTGGACTGAACTTAATTCAGTGACGAGGGTCAGAACGACGGTCTTTTTTTACTTATTAGTACCTTTAAGAATCAAGCAATCATGAATCAAGAGAAAACTTTTACACAACAAAACACTCTACTACCATTTCTCAAACGGATGTTTACCTATGCTTGGCGGCACAAACAACACGTCAAGAAATTCATGCTTTGGATTATCGTCATTGCGAGTGTTGATGCCGCTTTTCCGATAGCCTTGAAACTAATGATTGACAATGCTTTAACGCCTGAATTACAGGCAATTAAGCAAGCCGCAGATGCGAACATTCCTTATGCTCCCGACTTTACGAATGTTTATATTTATGCCAGTGTTTTCGTTGGAATGGCACTTATTTCCGTGTTTGGAATTTACTGGTTTATCCTTCATACTGGAAAAGTGCACGAATTTGTAATTACGGATTTGCGACAAGCGTTATTTGAAAAATTACAAAAAATGTCATTTTCATTTTACGATAAAACACCTTCCGGTTGGCTATTATCAAGAATCACTTCTGATACGGATAGAGTTTCCGAAATTGTAGCGTGGGGATTAATCGAAGTACTTTGGGGAACAACGATGATTATTTTTTGCTTGATTTCCTTAACTTATTTTAGCTGGCAATTAGCTATAATAGTTGGTTTATCAATTCCGATAATGCTGATTGTTTCCATAAAAATTCGACTTTTGGTACTGAAATATTCTCGACTTTCGCGAAAGTTAAATAGCGAAATTACGGCGGCTTATACGGAACATATTAATGGCGTTTCGATTGTAAAAAGTATGGCACAAGAAGAAAAAGTAAGTCAAGAATTCAATATTTTAAGTGGAAAAATGAGACAATCTTCTTATCGATCTGCCTATTTCACAGCCATGTATTTTCCAGTTGTCGTCTTAATTGGCGGATTAGCCGCAGCCGGTGTTGTATTTTATGGAAGTAAATTGGCCATTACGATTCCTGATATTTTGACGGTCGGAATTTTAGCCGCAGCTTTTGATTATACGCTGAAAATTTTTCTCCCAATTATTGATATTTCCATGTTTTATGCCAAAGCTCAAGGAAGCCTTTCCGCTGGAGAACGGATTTTTTCGCTTTTGGATGAACCTGTTATGATTAAAGATGCCGAAAACGCTATCGATTTTAATCAAATCAAAGGTGATATTGAATATCGAAATGTCGATTTTTATTATAAAAAAGAACATCCAGTTTTACCGAATTTCAATTTAAAAATCAAAGCCGGGCAATCTATTGCTTTGGTCGGTGCGACAGGCGAAGGAAAGACGACAATTGCGAATCTGATTCCAAGGTTTTATGAACCTGTCCATGGTCAAATCCTAATTGATGGCGAAGATTATCAAACTAAAACTTTGAATAGTTTGAGAAGTCAAGTCGGTGTAGTTTTACAGACGCCACATTTATTTTCGGGCACAATGGAAGAAAATATTCGTTTTGGAAAATTAGATTCCACAACGGCAGAAATCGAAGAAGCCTTGCGATTAGTTGGTTCAGAGGAATTTATTCCTCGTTTGCAAGAAGAAGTTGGCGAAAATGGCGAGAATATTTCGATGGGCGAACGTCAATTAGTTGCCTTCGCTCGGGCGGTTATTGCCAATCCAAGAATCTTCATCATGGACGAAGCAACTGCAAATATTGACACGATTACAGAAATGAAAATTCAACAAGGAATCGCTGAAATACTAAAAAGTAGGACGTCCATTATCATCGCTCATCGGCTTTCGACGATTAAAAATTGTGATCGAATTTTGGTAATCAAAAAAGGAGAAATCTTTGAAGATGG
>CAWVWD010000080.1:0-11196 GCA_963933585.1 uncultured Saprospiraceae bacterium | reverse complement strand
GTGGAATCTCAAATTGAGCAACAGGTCTTGCACAGGCGGCTAAGAATACAATTGCAAGACTTAGAATTATTAATTTTTGAATATTGATTTTCATTATAGATAATTGGTTATTTGACAAATCTCGTGAGAATTCAATCTTTGTACTTTCTAAATATTGTTTCGTGTCGATGTATTGTCGTATTGATGTTATACAAAACGGCCTGTCGGTTGTCAGATAACAACCAACTAAAAAACAATCAATGCTTCTATTTCACCACTCGAACTTTCATTTTAACATCTTTGAGCGGACGACTATTATTACCTTGATTGACAGGAACTGCAGCGATTTGGTCAATCAAGTGCATTCCATCTATGACTTGTCCAAAAACGGTATAATTCATATCCAAGATTGGCGCACCACCTACTGTTCTGTAATATTCTGTCTGAGCAGGAGAATAACTAAGTCCTAAATTCGCTTTTTGCCTGGCATATTGTTCGATTTGATGCTGCTGCAAAGGCGTTCCTTGCACGATATAAAACTGTGAACCAGAAGAAGATTTTTCAGGATTTCCATTATGACCGGCTGCTAATGCACCTTTATAATGATAGGCTCCGGGGACGATTTCTGCAGGAATCGTATAACCGGGGTCGCCCATTCCGAGTGCTTGATTAGGCGTTGCTGTCTTAGAGTCTGGATCGCCACCTTGAATCATAAACCCCTGCATGACACGATGAAATAATGTGCCATCATAATAACCTTCTTCCGCTAATTTGAGGAAATTATCACGATGTTTTGGTGTGAAATTATATAATTCTGCTTTGATAATTCCAAATTCTGTTTCGATTTCAACGATGCGTTTTGCTGCTTCGCGCAAGGTGAAGCTTTTAGTACTTTTTAGTTCCTGACCTTCTTTATAACTTACTAAAGTTACATTGTAAGTTCCCGAAAAGTTATATTTATGTGTCGGACTGGTTTCTATCGAAGATGTTCCGTCACCGAAATCCCAAAAGTAAGTATCTGCATTTTCAGATGTATTTTGGAAGGTAATATCAGCAGGAGCTTCGCCAGTCGGAATTTCAAAATTGAAATCTGAGGTTGATTTTTCTTTACAAGCCGTGAAAATAACGGTTAAAGTCAAGAGTAGTAAAAATGTCGTTTTTTTCATAAATAATACGGTTTCATTGTTATTGCCTTTAGCGCATTATTGCACGGCTATATTGTTTAATCATTCAACGATTAACGGTGTATTTTATTCAATAAGCAATTTTTCAAAGTAGGCAATGACTTTTCGTTTCAATAAATCTTCTTGACTTTCTTCACCAAAATTCACAACTGCTTTTCTCAATTCATAATGAGGCCAACCGTCTCCATCTCGTCCTATAAATTCATAATGTCCATCACTTTCTAATAAAGAACAAATAGCAATATGCATTAAATCTTGTTTTTGTTCCTTCGTGAACTCTCCATCCCAGCGTCCTAATTCTTGAACGCCAATCAAGAACAAAACACCATTCATATCTGGTAAAGCATTCAAGTTCATCATCGATTTCACTTGATGTTTTGCTTTATTCCAATAAAACTCTAATTCCCAATTTTCCATTTATTAAATTGTTCGATTGTTTCATTGTTCAATTGTTAACCGTTTAATAATTGAATATTTTAACAATTAAACATTGGAACAATAAATTTTAGTCCTCCCGAATAATCGGTTGAATATTTTTAGTTCGAATACTCGGTAGCCAAGCTGCTAAAAATCCGATGAGCATAACAGTGAAAAATACCAAAACGAAATCAAAAATTTGAATACTGATTGGATACGTATCAATCAAAAGGTTTGCACCTCCGCCAAGCTTTACGAGGCCAATTGTTTTTTGTAAAATATAGATAATAATACCTAATCCAAAACCGATAACCGCTCCAAAGAATGATAACGCCAAACCTTCCGTTAAGAAAATATTTCGGACCAAATCATCGGTTGCACCCATTGATTTCAAAATCGCAATATCTTTCTTCTTATCTAATACCAACATCCATAATGCACCAACGATATTGAAAGCCAATAATAATAAGGCAAAACTAATGACTGCATAAGCCATCCATTTTTCCATATTCATTAACTTAAAAAAGGCTTCTTCTTGTTGATAACGATCTTTGACTTCAAACTCATCGCCCATGATATCTTGAATGTTACGGACCAATTTAGAAACGGCCGCATCTTCTGAAACTTTAATTTCGAAAGCATCAATTTCACCATCCGTATAACTCAAAATATTTTGAATAAAACGGAGCGAAGTGAGGACATAATTATCATCGAATTCTTGCTGAATCGCAAAAACGCCGGTTGGAGGTAAATAACGTCTCTTGAAAATATTCGTTGGACTCGAAAAACCAATACTTTTCTTCTTTCGATTCGGCATATAAACACCTAACGATTGCGATTGATCACCAATAACTATGGATAACTTATATTCCATTCCTGCTCCCAAAACAGCATAATCCATTTCATCATCTGAAATGTGATATTTTCCACGAATGATATTATTATCAACTTCTGATACAGAATCGAACGCTACATCCACACCTTTTAGAATACCAAAATCCTGACTTTCTCCATATTCAAAAAATGAAACTTCAGAAAGCGTTTCAGATATTTCTAAAATTCCGCCTAACTGTTTGATGCTTTCCAGCTTCGCGCTATCAGGAGAAAAAACTTTTCCTTCTATTACGGTAACTTTAATGTCCGGATTAAACGAACCATAAAGGCTTTTGATTAAATCCTCAAAACCATTAAATACAGAAAGTATCAATATAATAGCTGCGGTACCAACTGCAATACCACCAACTGCAATACCGGAAATAATATTAATGGCATTGGTTGATTTTTTTGCAAATAAATATCGACGAGCAAACTTTAAAGGTAAATTCATATCTGATTACTGGTTTCTGGCGACTGGTTTCTGGTCGCTGGTACGAAACCAGAAACCAGTAATCAGTGCTAAGCTAAGTTATCTTCATCCGTTCCGATTTTATCGAAAAGGTTATTTAAGCGATACATTTCATCTAACGTATCATCTAAATAAAAACTAACAGTTGGAATTCGTCGTATTTTTTTACGAATGCGACCTGCTAATAATTGACGCATTCTAACTAAGTCGTCATCTAATTGAATGATTACACTTTGTTTATCTTCAATATTAAATACACTTAAATAGAATTTCGCTTCCCCAAAATCTGGTGAAAGCTTCACATTAGTAATCGTTACTAATGCTTGAGAACCATAAATATATGCTCCTTCTTGGCGAATGATTACACTCATCTCTCGCTGAAGCATACTTTCGGTCTGTTTTTGTCTTACTGAACCCATCTTTTCAAAATATTATCAATTAAAATTAAATTAGTGAAAGTGAAAATCACATACAATTTCAATTATATAAATAAACAACAATCACAAAGATATAAAATCACTTATAGTAAAGTTCAAACTTAGGATTAGTTTATAAAGTTCATAACAATTTTTTCAAAGGTATAATCAATGATTATTTATTTTTAACCCTTTAAGGGTTCATATTTGACGACCACTAATAACGCTGTAAGCTTGGCTATTGCAGATAATAATCAATAAGAATAGCCACAGATTATACCTGTGGAAAAAGGATTAAAACAAAAAAATAGTCGGTGGAATAAAATCCGACCGACTACTATTCTAACGAAAACGATGACATTAAATTTTTAAAGGGCAAACGCACCAAAATAGTTTCACAATTCTCGGTTGGTGTTTTGGGTTAGCTTGTCAATACTTTCAATCGTTAAAAAATCAATTAAGCTTTGATTTGCTTGTCCCGAAACCTCGTGTTCTGCTTCTTTTCCTTAAAGAAAAGAAGCAGAGTTTTAAATCGCCAAATATTGTATTGTTTCAATAGAGTTCTAATGCAAACACAAAATAATTGGGTGCGTTTGTCCTTAAATTTTCAGTACAATTACTAATTTCTTTAATAAAAAAGGGATTAGACCGTTCTTCTAAAACATGTAACTCGCACTGACACCAATACCGGCCATCAATTGTGTATCCTTTGTTTCAAAATCGGCATTACCAAATATTTCTGCTTCTACAATCATATTGTCTAAAATTGGAGATTTTGGTAAATTAGGATTCCATTTTATACCAATAGCGGCCGTAGCAGTATTCATTGCAAAAGTTTCGCTAATTCTTTCCGGTTTCGGAGTAATTGAATAAGGTCTGCTCGGTAGAGAATTTGGTAAATAATCGTATTTATGATTTTTCTGAATGCTTTTTTTCGCAATTCCACCGATCTCTACGAAGGGCGAAAATACGTCATCAGCATATTCAAAATTATATTTTACTCCAACAGGAATTTGAATAACCGTTTCACTCACAGTTATACTTTGGAATAAATCAGTCGGATTTTCCGGTTCGACATGTGGGAAATCCTGTGCAATCGTTTTAGCTTCATAAGTATAAGCAGCATAATTAGCTCCTAATGTCAAATCTGTGCCATTCATAAAGTTAATAGCGCCTTTTATACCTTTGTTTTGAAGAAACGGTTTTTCACTGAATGCTTGCGAAAGTAAAATACCTCCTTGACCATCAATACCAACTTCAAAGCCAACAGCAATAAACTGTTTCTGAACTTGCTTCCAAGTACTTTCTTTTATATCTAAAGTACGTTCTTTCGTAAACCAATTACCATAATTCACAGTGTTGGTTTTTGAAACTGGAAATGCTTTAGTATAAACATCATTATTATCAACTAAAAGTGTAGCATTTGAGCCATATATTTTAGATTGATTAATCGTTTCAGTGATTTGTTTTGTGCCATTAGAAGATTGGATAATCTGATCTGAATTATTATTGCGAATCATCGCAATGATACCATTTGTTTCTGCATCACTTGATTGCGAATTTCGCTTAGTTTCAATTGATTTAGTAGAATAAGTCGGAGTTTCTGCGATTACACGGTTCGATATTACAGCCGGAATTTTGGCAGTAATTACAGCTTCACGGCTTTCATCATTTTCCACAAGGGAAACATCGGCTTCTTTTTGTTTGGTAATGATTTTAGAAACGTCACTTTGCAGAAAACGATTTATTTTCGTTTCCATATTCGTTAACTGTTGTTCCGTTTTTCTTAGTTGATGATAAAAATATATGGAAGAAAGCAACATCGGTAATAAAATACCAGCTGCTGCAACCCATGTCCACCAAGCCATTCGACGAACTGGCTCATCTTCAAGTCGATTTTCTAAGTCCAACCAAGCGGTTTCCTCAAAATCATGATGTTGAGGAAATTCCAATTTTTCTTGAAAAATATTATCTAAGTATTTATCGTCCATAGTGTCCCCCATATTTTAAATGATAGGTAGGTTCTAACATTATTCTTAACTTCATTCTGGCTTTCGCCAAATTCGATTTGGAAGCTCCAACTGTGATATTTAATTGTGCTGCAATTTCTTGATGTTTATAACCTTCGATTACGTAAAGATTGAAAACCATTCTATAAGCGGGAGAGAGTTTTTGTACCAAATCCATGATTTCCTGAACGGATAAATTATGTAACGCATTTGGTGCATCATCGAAATATTGGTCTTGAACCATTTCGAGCGTATGTTGATGTTTGTGATGTTTACGGTAATAATCAATGGCAGAATTAATAAGAATTCTTCTTAGCCAAGCTTTGAACGATAAATTCAAATCATACTTTTCTAATTTACTAAAAACCTTTACAAAACCGTCATTTAATACTTCTTGTGCTTCTTCTCTATTTTGAGAATATCTTAAACAAATAGACATACCATAACTATAAAATAATTTATAGAGTTCTTTTTGGCTTGCTCTTTTACCCTTTTTACAGGCTTTTATTAAGGCTTCTATTTTTTGATTATTTTCTTGCATAGTTTTAGTTAAAAAGCTGGATTTATTGATAATCGAGCTGAACACCAAATCTCAAGATAGGATTTTTTTGATTGGCATTATACTGTGTAATAGTTCAAGGTCGGAAAGGGCTTCATCCCTTCTTTTTAATATCTCTTATTCTAACGACAGTTTGCTTCAAAAACGTATTCGTAAGTTATAAACCTTTCGAAGCCTTTTACCGACCTTTCACAGTAGCAATTTTCTCATTAACTAAACAACATCTAATCACTACACGGTTTTAATTTATAAATGGTTGCTTTTAAATTGAAATTATGTTGATGTGTTTGAGGTGTTGGTATCTAGAGAATGAATATTGAAACTAAATTATTGAAAGAGTAAGAAAATTAGAATTATAATGAATTCAACTCAATTGACGTCACAATTACATCAACATAACCAGACATCAACACAATTTTTATTTCTCAAATTGTAAATTTTGTATTAATATTGGAACGAGAAAAGTATTCATAAAATCAAACTAACCAAATGAAAAGAAGGAATTTTATTCGAAAATCAAGTCAAGCGGCTTTAGGATTAGGCTTATTAGGTTCAATGAATTTATTATCAAGCTGTGAAAATAGTGCAGAAGAATCAGCACAGCAAGCGGAACAATCTGCAGATTTATTTTTCAAATTATCATTAGCACAATGGTCGTTTCATAAAGCCTTAGGTCTTAATGATGATAAGAAGGTAACACTTGAACATTTAGATTTTGCAGCGAAAGCCCGGGAATTGGGTTTTGAAGGGGTAGAATATGTAACACACTTCTTTCAAGATAAGGCAGAGGATGAAGCCTACTTAGCGGAAATGAAAAAACGTGCAGCAGATAATGACATTCAAAGTTTACTAATAATGGTAGATGGAGAAGGCGATTTGGCAATCACAGATGATGAAGCATTACGCACAAAAAACATTGAGAATCACTACAGGTGGGTAGAGGCAGCTCACTTTTTGGGATGTCATTCTATTCGTGTAAATGTGTTTGGAACAGGAACGCCCGGTGCAATGGCGGAAGCTGCAAAAGATAGCTTGACTCGTTTATCGGATTATGCTGCGAAAGAGAATATTAATATATTAGTAGAAAATCATGGGGGAATGTCTTCTAATGGAAATTGGATGGCAAATGTAATGAAAGAAGTGAATCTAAAAAATTGTGGTATGTTACCCGATTTTGGTAATTTCTGTGTAGAGCGAGAAGATGGCGAACGTTGGGGTGCAAAATGTATTAAGGAGTTTGATAAATACGAAGGGGTAGAATTATTTATGCCTTATGCAAAAGCGGTAAGTGCGAAATCTTACAATTTTGATGCAGATGGAAATGAAACGGTAATTGATTACAGAAAAATGATGAAAATCGTTAAAGATGGTGGTTATACAGGTTTCGTTGGAGTAGAATATGAGGGAAGTGAACACACAGAAGAAGAAGGCGTAAAATTAACTAAGGCGCTATTAGAAAAAGTAGGTAGAGAAATTTAGGGAGTTATTAAGTTACGGGTTTTACCGTTTTTATATAACCTATGAATGCAGAATGAAGCGTTCGTGAATTTTTATAGAAATGGTCAAATTCGTAACTCTAAATTCATAATCTGCAAAAAAAATCATTTAACTTCCATTTTAAGACCATAAAAAGGGTAAAACTTGAAACTCAGAACTCGAAACTCACAGCTTGAAACTCACAACTTAAAAAAGATTTCTACAAAACATTAAATTGGATTTTTCCTATATTGGCAGAATAAAATATTATTGATATAAATATTTTTGAAATAATACCGTAAGAAATCTATGGTCTTACCATAATTGATTGATTTACAGTAGGTATAAACATTGCAAAGAGATTTAAAAAACTGTTAAAAAAGGTTTTTTTTAATAAATGAAAATTGTAGCTTTGTCCCAAATTTAAGAACGGTGCTAAAATAAACTAAATACTCGTGAGAAGATTTGTTACACAAATTGTTGCGATTTTCGCTACACTACTGATGGCTATTCCTACTTTCGCAAGTGACGAAAAGCCAAAATATGATCCTATTGCTCCGGTGATGCATCATATTGCGAACTCTAATGAGTTTCATATTTGGGGAGACATTCACTTGCCTCTACCATGTATTCTTTACTCAAAGGAAACAGGTTTAAAATTCTTCATGTCAAGTCAGTTTGAACACGGACATATGGCTCTTGACGGTTTCGTTCTACATGACGGTCGAGTTTGGAAAATGGAAAATGGCCCAGAGGGTATGATTCATTTAGATCATGAAGATGACGCACATGGTGAAGAAACTCACGATGATCACGCCCATGCTCCAGTTGTCCATGTTGACGGGAAGGCGTATAACTTAGAACCTCATTACACTTTAAATGAACCGACGACTTGGTTCGATTTATCGATTACAAAGAATGTATTTGGAATGTTATTGGCATCAACGATATTGTTACTTATTTTTGTAACGGTTGGAAAACGTGCTAAGCAAAATACAGGAAAAGCACCAACAGGAATCCAAAACTTCATGGAACCTTTCTTCACGTTCATTCGTGACGAAGTTGCAATTCCAATGATAGGAGAGAAACATTATGAACGTTTTTTACCGTTTATTATGACATTATTCTTCTTCATATTGGTATGTAATATGATTGGTTTAATTCCGTTTTTTCCGGGAAGTTCAAATATTACAGGAAATATTGCAGTAACGTTGACATTAGCAGTGATTACTTTTGTAGTAACGACCGTCAATGGGAATAAACATTACTGGGAACATACTTTATGGATGCCAGGTGTTCCTGCGCCATTAAAAATATTAATCTTGACACCAGTTGAGATTTTAGGTTTGATTATCAAGCCATTTTCATTAATGATTCGTTTGTTTGCAAATATCACAGCGGGTCACATCATTATTTTAAGTTTGGTAGGTCTGATTTTCCTTTTTGGAAATGACGGTGAAAGTGCAGGTGGCGCAGCAGCAGGTGCAGCGATTGCTATCCCCTTTACCTTATTTATGAACTTAATTGAGTTGGTAGTTGCTTTCATTCAAGCATTCGTATTTGCAATGTTGTCAGCCTCTTACATCGGTGCGGCAGTTGAAGAAGCACCGGAACACCATTAAGTATAATTATAAACCTCATAGGTTTTCAAAGTCTATGAGGTTTAATATAACGAGAATAAAGATTTTTTCAAATACATATTTTTTTATAACAATTTAAATTTAAAGATTATGGGTGCAGGTTTAGCAGTAATCGGAGCAGGTTTGGCAGCAATTGGTGCTGGTGTAGGTATCGGTATGATTGGATCAAAAGCTATGGAAGCTATTGCTCGTCAGCCAGAGGCTGTTAATGACATTCGTTCTAACATGTTAATCACAGCTGCCTTCATCGAGGGTGTTGCGTTATTCGCAGTAGTTGTTGCATTATTGGCAAGTTTAGGATAGTCAAAAATTGTTTATGTCGGGTGAAATATAACGGTTGGTTATCAATCGCCCGACATTTGATTTGAAAAATACCTTAATAAAAATAATATATACTTCAAATAAATATAGTTATGCTTTTATCAAGTCTAATTAGTGTAGATCCGGGATTAATTTTTTGGACTTCAATCATTTTCATAGGGTTATATTTCTTTTTAACAAAAGCGGCTTGGAAACCTATTCAGTCTGCTTTGAAAGATCGTGAAAACTCTATTGATGATGCTTTAAAGCAAGCAGAAAAAGCTCGTCAAGAAATTGCAGCTTTAGGTGCTAAAAATGAAGAATTATTAATAGTAGCTCGTGAGGAGCGCTCTCGCATTTTGCAAGAAGCGAAAGTCTTGAGTGACAATATTATCAAGGACGCAAAAGATAAAGCAAAAGCTGAGGCTGACAAAATCGTTGTGAATGCTCGTCAAGAGATTAACAATCAGAAAAAAGCAGCTTTGACAGAAGTGAAAAACACGGCTGGAAAATTAGCTTTAGAGGTTGCGGAAAGAGTTATCCGTCAACAATTAGTAGGTGATGCTGCTCAAGAGGCATTCGCTAATAAGTTGATTTCAGAAATCGAATTGAATTAATTGATTGTTCGATTGTTCGGTTGTTCGACTGTTTGATTGTTATTTTATAATGATTCAAATATTTAAACATTCAAACATTTAAGCATTCAAACAATGAAATAATATTATGTCAAGAGTTTCCGCTCGTTATGCAAAAGCATTGATTGACCTCTCAATAGAGCAAAATCAATTAGAAAAAGTGTACGGAGATATTCAAGGCTTCATTGGAATCCTAAAAAACCGTGATTTTGCGAATATGCTTAAGAGTCCGATTGTAAAATCAGACAAAAAGCAAAGCATTTTCAACGCTGTTTTTGGTGAATCAATAGATGCTACGACCAAAGCTTTCTTTGAAATTATTATCAAGAAAGGACGTGAACCTCAATTAGCAGGTATTTCAGCGGCTTTTGTTGAACAATATAAAGCCATCAAAAATATTTCTTCTGTTACTTTAACCACAGCAACTTCCGCTTCTGATGAAATGGTAGCCGCTATCAAAAGTAAATTGGAAAAAAGTGGTGCTATCAGCGGTAACGTTGAGTTAGAAACTAAGATTGATGCGGACATCATTGGTGGGTTCGTCCTTGAATTTGAGGATAAACTTTACGATGCAAGTGTTGCAAATCAATTGAATCAATTAAAAAAAGAATTTTCTAAAAACGATTATATCAAAAACGTATAAAAATGGTTGGTGTAAAACCTGATGAAATTTCTGCAATTTTAAGAGAGCAGCTTTCTGGTGCGAAAACGGCTGCTGAGTTAGAAGAAGTTGGAACGATACTTCAAATCGGTGATGGTATCGCTCGTATTTATGGATTATCTAACGCAATGGCGGGAGAGTTAGTAGAATTTGAAAACGGTGTTCAAGCGATTGTTTTGAACCTTGAGGAAGATAACGTTGGTGTGGTATTATTAGGTGAAACTGGTGACATCAAGGAAGGTGATATTGTTCGTCGTACTGGTCGTATTGCATCTGTGGATGTAGGCGAAGGTATGTTGGGACGTGTTGTGAATCCTCTTGGACAACCGATTGACGGTAAAGGTCCTTTGGGCGGCACATTGTATGAGATGCCTATCGAGCGTAAAGCTCCTGGTGTAATCTATCGTCAGCCTGTAAACGAACCATTACAAACAGGTATCAAATCTATTGACGCGATGATTCCTATCGGAAGAGGTCAACGTGAGTTAATCATTGGTGATCGTCAAACCGGGAAATCAACAGTAGCGATTGATACGATTATTAATCAAAGAGAATTTTACGAAGCAGGGGAACCA
>CAWVWD010000079.1:0-11208 GCA_963933585.1 uncultured Saprospiraceae bacterium | reverse complement strand
TTTATTGACCGAATTGATATGACCGCCAAATTTAATTACATCAATTACTTTCAACAACTTATAATTATTTAAATCCCAAATTTTTATCATTTTATCCCGACTTGCTGTTGCGAAAATTGGTTCAGTTGGATGAAAAGCGATATTGTTAATCGTGAATAAATGTGCCGGTTGACTTTTGATATTTTTAAAATTTTCATTTAAATCCCAAACTTTTAAGTGTGCATCCCGACTACCACTAAATAACGTCGTTCCTTTGTTCACAAATTTTGTTGTAAAAATAGAATTCTCATGAGCAGACTCAATTTTGTGTTTGATATTCAAATTAATATCCAGAAAGTAAATTGAATAATCACTTGCTCCAATCACAAAACGTTTGCCCAAGTCATCATAATCAATACTTCGCAAACTCTTATTTGTCAGTTGAATAGATTCCACAACTTCTTGTGTTTCAATATTCCATTTTGCTAATTTCCCATCGCCACCAACCGTATAAATATGGTCGTCAATTTCTATAATATCAAAAATCCCTTTTTCGTGAAAAGCGATGTTTTTTAAATCCGTTTTTTTATTTAAGTCAACCCAGTGCAACCCACCAAACATATTCCCAACGGCTAACCAATTTTTCGATTTCAGATAAACCATCGAAAAAATATTGGTTTCTACCTTTGCTACGACTTTTGCAATTTCAGGATTCGTTAAATCCCATTCGATTACCCAACCGTCGCCAGCTCCCGAAAGTATTTTCTGAGGTTCAGAACCTTGTACAATCGTATAAATTGAACCTTTGTGACCGGTAAGTTTTGCAATTTGTTTTACATCCATAGTTCCCGTATTTTGAAATCGTCTGCAAAGGTATTTTTAGTATTGATAAGAACGAAATGATTTTTATATTTTTTCAAGAAGCAAATTTCAGAAAGGCACTTTTTGCTAATCGTTCTTAACTTTTAGACCTTCTTTAATATATATAAAATTATCTTCATTACCTACTTTTCTACTTTCAGCTAATTACTTAAAACTATTTTATTGGAATCAAAAGTAGAGTGAGTATTTCTAATTATAACTTTTCTGGTTTTCCCAATAAGGGATTTAATCGCAATAGCGTTTGCCCTTGTGTGATTTAAATGATTATTTACCGTCAAAAATTACGCTTATTTTTGGTTTATGCTATTTATAGGAATGGTGCAAATTTCGAATTTACTGGTTTTCCTGTGGGCAAAAACGGCAAAATAACCATAAGAGGTAATAATTTGACAATTCTGTTAATTTCTAATTATCATGTTGGTAAAGAAATAGAAAACAAGTAATCTACTTATTTTACTCACGGCCTTCACATTATATCGACCATTCGCATAGCGGTCGGGCTTTGCAAAATTTAGGTAGGTTATTTATTTCTCAGTCTTTAAAAGGACTTTTTCAGTAGCGTTATTCATAAATTTCAATTTGTGAAGATTCTGTTAAAGTCTATTATGGCAAACTTTAAATTATGTTTATTTGAAAATAAAATCACTTAAATTTTAATAAAACTTGTTTGTCTGAAATATTTGATATATATTTGGATTATAAATTATGAAGATTTTGTGAATCGCTTATGAATGTTTAAAGTATTAGAAGTACTTTTTTATGATTTACAAAATTTCATCAATTACTAACTAAAAAAATATTTATTAAATTATCATTTTGAAGATTTTGTGAATCGACTATTTGCGTTTAATTTTTATGATTTACAAAATTTCACTATTTATTAACCGAAAAAATTATTTGTTAGTTTAAAAAATTTAGTACAGATTTGAATTATTATTAACTAAAAGAATTTATATGATAAAGAGACTTTTTGAGAAGCGTACCTTTTCTGTTAACACAAAAGCTTAATGTCATAAAGGAGATGGCATCGTAAAGTTTAGAATTATTATTTTAAATATGCCGTACCTTAGTTAGTACTTATTAAAAACTAGGGCTTTACAAAAAAAGGAATTTTCACGACATCGTGGAAATTCCTTTTTTCGTTTTGGTAACTCATAATCCACACTATTCCATTTTTTTCTACCTTTTCCGTATTTTCGCCATTCTTTAGTTATTTCTATTCGGTTTCGAATACCATCGAAAATACTATATTAGAACAAAAAATAATTTATAGTTCACCATTTACCATTAGATTATGCCAATTATCAGAAAACAAATTTTTCCAAACGGAACATTATTAGGTGTTTGGAGAATAGCGGAAGCAACGGAATATTTTCTGAATATCATGGATATTACGGAAAGTAGTTTGGCGAAGATTGCTAAAATGAATGAACGACGGAAAACGGAATGGTTGGCAGCTCGATATTTATTACAGGAATTATTGGGAAAAAATGTCTTTTGTTACGCTGATGAATTTGGTAAACCAATCTTAAAAAATAGCGATAAAAATTTTTCAATCAGTCACTCTCGTGGTTTGGTAACAGTTATTATTTCGGATTTTTTGGTCGGAATTGATATTCAAGAAATTACGCCGAAAATTCAGCGAATCGCTCATAAATTTATGCGTGAGGAAGAAACTCAAAGTTTGGATACTAATAAATCATTGGAGCATCTACATATTTTTTGGGGTGCAAAAGAGTCCTTATACAAGGCTTACGGTAAAAAAGAGTTGGATTTTCGGCAACATATTTTTGTCGAACCATTTGATTACCTATCGAAAGGCGAAGCGAAAGGAAAAGTACAAAAAGCAAATTTTGATATGGATTTTAAAATTCATTTTGAAGAAATTGAGCAGCATTATTTAGTATTTGCAGAAGCGTTCACCTCAGAATAGAAGGTGTTTCGCAGCGTTTTTCATTACTTCGCCATCTAGCAATTTAGAATATGAATCATATCATATGGAATGAAGTGAAAAGAGAAAACGCTGCGAAACTCTTTTTACGCTGTGGGGAATCGTTACTTTTAACCGAAAATCTATTATCTATTAGGAACAAAATATTAGATAAATACGAAAATCAAAAACGATGAAATATTTAAAAATTTATTTGGTACTTGCTTTCGCAGTTACGTTTACAGCTTGTGGCTTTCAGAAAAATAGCGAGGGCGAAAATTTTGAACGGTTTTATACAAAATTTCATAAAGACAGCTCGTTTCAAATAGAACGAATAATTTTCCCGCTAAATGGCGAAACGAGTTATTTAGAACCAGAAGGAAAACAGATGAAACTTTGGTATGCTAAGGAATGGATAATGCAGCAATCTTATGATGCAACGGATACTTTAGGTTACGAACAAAGTATAATTTCGGTTGATAGTTTGGTCGTCGATGTGATTTACGATAGTGCTACTCAAGGAATTACGCGATACTTTTCTTTGCGTGATGGCAAATGGTATTTGACTTTTTATTCTGATTATAATGCAGTGAATCCGGTGTTTATTGAAGTGGAAAAGTAAATTGAATCGTATATAAAGAATACTGAAAATCTCTGAAACTGATATTTTTTTAAACTAATTTTAAAAAATTTCGGTTAGGTAACGGTGAATAAAAATTGTGTAATTTTATTCACCGTTTTGTATTTTTAGCAAAATTTGATTGGTAAAGAATTTTTATAAAAAAAATTAGCCTTGAGTTCTCAGGGTAGGCGAATTAATAACCAAAATGAGCGATATAAAATTAATACCGGACGATTTGTACCAAAAGTTGGAGTTTGATAAGGTTTTGGAAATTTTGATGGGCAATTGTTTGGGCGAACTAGGAAAAGAAGCGATTAGAAATCAGGAGATTTTTAAAGATGTAGCGACCGTTGGACGATTACTGAAAGAGGTGAATGATTATAAAACGACGATTGACGAACGACATAATTTCCCATTAAGGAATTATGAGGATTTGGAGGAAGATTTGAAAATGTTGGATATTCCCGGTTATGTCTTAGCGATTGAAGGTTTGCAGCGAATCAATATCGTACTTTTACAAATTGCTGATATTTTTAAATTTTTCAGTAAGACGAGCTTTAGGGAGGATTATCCGAATTTGCATAACATTATAAAAGGGGTACATTTTGATGCGGAATTGCAAAAGGAAATCGTTCGTGTCATAGATAAGGAAGGTGAAATTCGTCCCAATGCTTCGCCTGAATTAGAACGTATTCGCAAACGAAAAGTGAGCAAACGTAAAGAGTTAGATAAGAAATTTCGAATGATCATTAAAGATTATCAGTCGAAAGGTTTTTTGACGGATAACTTGGAAGCATTCAGAAATGGTCGTCGTGTCTTGTCTGTTCCGGCAGAACATAAACGTAAAATTCGAGGAATTATTCACGATGAATCTGCAACGGGAAAAACGGTTTTCATCGAACCGGAAGCGATCATTGAAATTAATAATGAATTATTTAATCTCGAAAGTGAAGAAAATCGAGAGATTTATCGGATTCTTCGAGCGTTGTCAGAAATTTTACGACCTTATACGGTTGTGATGAGAAACTATCAATCGGCTTTGATTCGTTATGACGTCGTTCAATCAAAAGCAGTTATGGCTCGTCAGATGAAAGCTCAAATGCCGAAATTAGTTGATAAGCCAAGTATTAATTGGCAAAATGCTTTTCATCCTTTATTGCTTTTAAAAAATAATAAATCAGGACAAAAGACGATTC
Organism: uncultured Saprospiraceae bacterium; assembly: GCA_963933585.1. Classification (GTDB taxonomy): domain Bacteria; phylum Bacteroidota; class Bacteroidia; order Chitinophagales; family Saprospiraceae; genus CAWVWD01. The sequence continues at coordinate 6,599 of CAWVWD010000079.1, read as the reverse complement.
CTTTTGATTTAACTTTCCATGATGATAATCGAATTTTGGTATTGAGTGGACCGAACGCTGGAGGAAAATCTATTTCCATGAAATCGATTGGTCTGATGCAATTAATGGTTCAAGCTGGAATGTTAGTTCCTGCTGAGGTCACTTCGGAAGTGGGTATTTTCAATAACTTTTTTGCAGATATTGGTGATCAACAATCATTAGAAGATGACTTAAGTACGTATTCTTCTCGCTTGCGGAATGCCAAATTATTTGTGGAAAATGCGGATGAAAATACCTTGGTTTTGATTGATGAGTTTGGTTCGGGAACGGATCCGAAAATGGGTGGAGCAATTGCAGAAGCAATCTTGAGAGATTTACAGCACAAAAAGGTTTTCGGTGTGATTACAACGCACTACTCGAATCTGAAAGTGTACGCATTTAAGACCAAAGGAATTATTAACGGTTCAATGCGTTTTAATCGGGAAACGCTTTCACCGACTTATGAAATGAAAATTGGAAGACCAGGAAGCTCGTATGCATTTGAGATTGCAGAGAAAAGTGGTTTACCGAAAGATATTATAAAATATGCTCGTCACAAAACTGGGGAACATACGCAAGCCGTTGAGGATTTATTGGTGGATTTACAACGAGAGAAAAAGGAAGTAGAGGAGGAGATGCGAGATTTGAAAGGGAAACAAGATAAGTTGAATCGTTTGGTCAGAACTTATGAGCAAATGCAACGAGATTTGGATTTCAGTCGCAAACGTTTGAAACTTGAGGCTCGGGAAAAGGCATTGCAAGAAACTGCTCAAACTGGGAAGGAACTTGAAAGGTTGGTCAAAGAAATTCGAGAAAAACAAAACCTTCAACAGGCGAAAACCTTGGTTCATGAAACTCGTGAAAAACGTGCCGAAATAGCAGAACAAGTCACGGAATTGGTGGAGGAAATTTATTATAAACCCGAAAAACCATTCATTCGACCATCTAAAAAAGTTAAAAAAGGTGATATTGAAGTCGGTGATTTTGTGAAGTTAAAAACGGGTGGAACGACTTCTGAAGTGGAATCGATTAATAAAAAATCTGCTGTGATTAGGATGGGAATTATGTCGGTTACCGTGAAAATCCGTGATTTGCAACACGCAGAAGAACCTTTGGAGATTCAAACACAACAAAACGTAAAAACGGATATTTTATCAACTGGTGCAACGTTTGATTCTAAAATTGATATTAGAGGAATGCGTTATCAGGAAGCATTAGATATGGTGCAAAGTTTTGTGGATGAGGCGATTATTGCGAATGTGAATAATTTAAAAATCGTTCATGGAAAAGGTGATGGTGTTTTGAGAAAAGCAGTGAAAAAGAAATTACGAGAATATAAAGAGGTAAATATGATTCGTCATGAAGCGGATCAATCTGGTGGAAATGGTGTGACGGTTGTTGAGTTGCTTTAATTTGACGAACGCTTTATTTGATGGTAATTTGGAAACCGTGAAACTGAATTTTTTCAGCTTCACGGTTTTTTTTATTTCAATGAAAATGTAAAAGCGGTCCGTCATTACGGACTTATTCCTCAATCTGGTGAGCGGAAGGACTTTGATATTTATAAGATGACTATTTTCATTGAGGAGCAATTTAAGGTTTTGTACTTTAATACGGAATGTTGCGGCATTCGCTACTGAATCAAGTTCAGTACAGGCTTTATAACGGATATTTTTGAATTTTTAAATTGATTTTGAGTATTAGAAGTATAATTTTTATAACTAAAAAATGTTGTTTATTCAAAATAATAAAGTAAAAAACAATATTTAGAAATGTAATTTATAATCATATTTGACCTTGTTGAAATAACAAAAAGTATTGATTTTTGCAATATAATTTATAAAATAGGTTTCGAAACTATAAAAATTCATAAAACAAATTCATAAAACAAATCTTATAATTATGAAAAAATTAATCATATTAGGATTGATATTGATGTTAGGAAATCTAACATTTTTAGTTGCTCAAACTATTGGAACTTGGGAAAATTATGTAAACCCTGAAACTATTACAGATCACGTGGAAACCAATAATGAGATTTGGTTTTCCACTTTAGCCGGTGTGGTACAATTAGATAAAGCGACATTACAAACAACAATTCACAATAAAGCTACATCGAATTTACCTTCAAATTTTGTCGAAGGAATTGCTAAAGATAGTAATGGTGATATTTGGATAGGAACATATAATCAAGCAATTGCGAAGTTTGATGGAACGACCTGGACGACTTACGATTTCAGTCAAGTATTTACGAATGCAGTTGGAACGGTTGAAACCTACTGCATCGAAGTTGATAATCAAGATATTGTTTGGGTTGGAACGGAAGAAGGTTTGTTGCGTTTTGATGGTACAAATTGGCAATTATATGACGATCAAGATGCAGGAGGTATGTTGATTAATGTTTGGACATTAGACGTAAATAGTCAAGGAGATTTGTTTATTGGAAGTTTTGATGTTTTTAAATTTGACGGGACGACTTTTAATAATTTATCAGATACTGCGGGTCTTTTACTTTATGGTGGTGCGGAAGCATTTATGGATGCGAATGACAACTTATGGGTGAGTAATGGATTCAATACTTTAGGAAAATTCGACGGTACAAATTGGACAGTATATATTGGTAATAATGGTCAAATTCCAGTGAATTATTTATATACAATTGGTGAATCACCAATTGGCGAAATCTTTTTAACATCGGCATCTGGAAAATATACGTTACAAAATGGTACTTGGATTCAAGATAATATTTCAAGTTTGATTCCTTTAAATGGAGATAATCTAACAACTTATTTCTTTGATAATCAAGGAAATGAATGGTTGGCAAATGATAGTGAATTGATTAAGAATGATGGTTCAACGGTTACGGATCTTAATCTTAATCTCGGCTTAGACGATAACGAAATTCTAAACGTAACAATTTTTAATAATTTGAAATACTTTTTAACGCCTGAAACGATTAATACTTTTGATGGCACAACTTGGGGGTTATTTGATTTTCCAGATTCTCTTTTCGGTGCTTCATACGAGTTACGTCAAATGGAAATCATTGATGTAAATAATATTTGGATTGCTTCACGAACAGATGGAATTATGAATTGGAACGGTTCTACGTGGACTGTTTATAATCAAAATAATACAATTTTACCGAGTTACATAAATGAGTTTGTTTACGACGAAAATTCACAAATATTATGGTGTGCGACGAATATTGGCGTTGTTAAGTTCGATGGGACAACTTGGGCTGTATTTAATAGTTCAAATACAATGATGGGTCATAATCACGTCAGAGGAATTGCATTGGATAATAATAATATGTTATATGCAACGGTAACGATAAGTGGAATTGCGGAAGTTTGGCGTTTGAATGGAGCAACTTGGGAAAATATAGCAATAGGAAGTACTGCTCCGCAAGATCAAATTAGAGCACTTCATTTTGATAAAGAGAATGTACTCTGGGCAGGAGCTTTTGATGGTGATGTTTACAAATACAATGATTCGAATTGGGAAATGTGGAACGTGATTAGTTCGACGGTATCGAATGTTTATGTGGAAACAATGACTTCGGATAATTTAGGTAATATTTATATTGGTACTTATGCTGGTTCAGCGATGTTTGACGGCACAAGCTGGACGACTTGGACGGTTGATAATTCTGGGATTAGTCAAAATCATACGAAAGATTTAGCGATTGATGACAATGGTAAATTGTGGTTTGCAACAGATCACGGTGTGAGTGCTTTACAAGTAAACTTGACGAGTACATCATCAATTCTTTCGAAGAATAGTAGTTTGAAAGTATTTCCAAATCCAATCCGTACAATGGCAACCGTAACTTTTGATTTGAATGAAGCAACGGATAATATTCGTGTGAAAATTATTTCAATTGATGGTAGAACGATTCAAGAACATTTAATTCAAGGAAGAGCGAATCACGGAACACAACAGTTAGAAATTAATAGAAATCAAATGGTTAGTGGCTTGTATTATTTATCAATTCAAACGGATAGTGAGCAATTAGTTAAGCCGATTCTGATTCAAGATTAAAACTAGAAAGAGTAAGAACGAAAGAAGGTTAATGCCTTTCATTAGCCTTCTTTTATTTTTAAAAGTTACGATTGAAACCCTTTAAAACCCAAAAAGGTTATGTCAATAATATTAAAGAAATAATAATAGGTAAGGGCGTAAATTATCTGTAATCTACGCCTTAAATTAAAGTTACGGTAGTATTATAAATGTGTATTTTTGGTTTGGGTTTTTCAATACTTTTAGCCTAAAATTAAAAATGTCAGTCCAAAAAATAACCCACAATTGGAATTATTATTTTGATACGTTTGCCCTAAATTTGGAGATGATTGATAGAATGCGTACGTATAATTTTCATACTTTAGATAGGCAATTACAGTGAATTTGAATAATGTTTCCGCTTTCCCAATGATGATTAATAGCTTGACATAATTTTCTTACCTAAAAAGGAATTTGTTTAAACAATTGATTGTTCGTACTTTTGCAGCCAAATTTTAAGATACTTTGTAAAGCAAATTTTAATGAACACTCAATTCAATTTTACAGATACTTGCCTGACTTTTTGGCGAATCTATAATATCAAATCTCGAAAGCGTCGCTGACGCTCTTCTTTCTACAAGTAATTTGGTAGTTTTTTTAAGTACAGGTAGTTCCTACCAAATTATCACCTTTCCAAGTGTTAAACATTTAGCACGATTTTCTATTACTACAATTGTCGAAATATATTTATCAATATAAGAGTGTCGTTGTATCAAAGTTTCAAGAAGGAAACAATGAAGCAACCTGCTCGCCGATAGTATCAGGCGAGTCGAACAATTAAACACATAAAAAATGCAATTAAGCGAACAGGAAATTACACGACGTGAGAACCTACAGAAAATAGCGGATTTAGGTTTCGAAACTTATCCGGCAGCGAAAGTAGAAGTTGATTTTAAATCAACAGATTTCACGACACCAATGTATCACGCAAATTTGGTGAATCAATTAGAAGCGATTAAAGGAATTGATGCAGAGGGTGCGAAAGTATTGATGGCTGGTTTGTTCAAGAATCGTTTCAAGGGTGAAAAGGTTTTGGCAGATGCAGAATTAATGGCTCAAGTGAATATTGGTGAAACAATTGAATTCGACGGTGACAAACGGGAAGCGATGTCATTTATAGATTATTGTGTGGAGATTAAAGTAACTTCTTTGGGCGATTTTCAACCGACAACTCGTGGTGAAGTTTATGTTGCAGGACGATTTATGGGACAACGTGGCCCTTTCGCTCAATTGCAAGATTCGCAAGGTCGGGTACAATTGTATATTGGTAAAAAAGATTTGGGCGATACGCCGGAGGAAACGGATCGGTACAAAAAATTAGTAAAGCTTTTAGATATTGGTGATTATATCGCTATTCGAGGAGAATTATTCTCAACGGGAACTGGTGAAGTTTCGATTCATGCTCGTGATTTGAAATTCTTAGGTAAGACATTGCGACCATTACCAATTGTAAAAAGAGATAAAGAAGGGAATATTTACGATGAATTCAAAGATTCAGAGTTACGTTACAGAATGCGTTACGTGGATTTGACGGTAAATACGCAATACAGAGAAATCTTTTTGAAACGTTCAAAAGTGATTTCTTCTATGCGTGCTTTCTTCGTGGATAAAGATTGGTTGGAAGTAGAAACACCGATTTTACAACCGATTCATGGTGGCGCAGCAGCTCGTCCGTTCGAAACGCATCATAATACTTTGGATATGCCATTGTATATGCGAATTGCGAATGAGTTATATTTGAAACGTTTGATTGTTGCAGGATTTGATGGTGTTTTTGAGTTCGCCAAAATGTTTCGTAATGAAGGAATGGACAAAACGCATAATCCAGAATTTACAGCAATGGAAATCTACGTTGCTTATAAGGATTATATTTGGATGATGAAAATGGTCGAAGATTGTTTGGAACATGTTGCAATGGCTGTGAATGGCACAACGAAAGCACAAATCGGCGAAAACGAAATCGATTTCAAAGGGCCTTACCGAAAATTATCAATGTACGATTCGATCAAAGAATACACAGGAATTGATATTTCGGAAATGGACGAAGCTGATTTACGAAAAGTTTGTAACGACTTAGGAATTCGTCCTGATTCATCTTATGGAAAAGGAAAATTAGTAGATGAAATCTTTGGTGCGAAAGTAGAAGGCCGTTTGATTCAACCGACTTATATCACGGATTATCCTATAGAAATGTCGCCTTTAGCAAAAAAGCACCGCTCGAAAGAAGGTTTGGTAGAACGTTTTGAACTATTCGTAAATGGGAAAGAAATCGCTAATGCTTACTCTGAGTTAAACGATCCGATTGACCAAAGACAACGTTTTGAAGAGCAGTTGAAGTTGGCTAACCGTGGCGATGATGAAGCAATGCCTTTAGATGAAGATTTCTTACGTGCATTGGAATATGGAATGCCGCCAACTTCTGGTTTAGGTATTGGTATCGACCGTTTGGTGATGATGTTGACGAATCAATCTTCGATTCAAGAAGTGTTGTTTTTTCCGCAGATGCGACCGGAATAAAT
>CAWVWD010000078.1:0-11326 GCA_963933585.1 uncultured Saprospiraceae bacterium | reverse complement strand
TTCATCCCCTTTTTCCAAAAATGTCATCGCAATATGCATAATGCCTTCTTTAGAACCAATCAATGGTAAAATTTCACTTTCTGAATCTAACGTTACATTATAATATTTTTCATACCAATTTGCGAAAGCAACCCTCAGAATTTTCGCTCCTCGATAACTCTGATAACCATGATGATTCGACTCGACAGCAGCTTTCGCCAGTGCTTGGACAACAACAGGTGCCGGCGGCAAATCTGGGCTTCCAATTCCTAAATTAATAACTTGCTGAACGCTTTTCTGATTTAATTCCTCTATTTCTCGCAATTTTCGGGAGAAGTAATATTCTTTCGTTTCGCCAAGGCGACTTGCAGGTTGTATCATATCAAAGTAATTCCGAGCTCCAGCTTGGAAGTTTTATGATTAAATTATGCCCAAGCTGGAGCTCGGAACTACTTTTTTACACAAATTTCTACATTAATCATTTTATTCCTAATACTTTTGTTGGAAAATTTAATACTTAGTGAAAATTCAACAAAACAGGTTGATTTCTTTAAAAAACAACTCGTTTGATAATATAGACTATGAGTAAGAAATCTTGGAAAACTTTAACAAATATAACCGTTTACGATAACCCGTGGTTAGAAATTCAACATCATGAAGTCATTAATCCAAATGGCGGTGATGGAATTTATGGCGTTGTGCATTTCAAAAATTATGCAATCGGTATCATTGCATTGGATGAAAATGGAAATACTTGGATTGTCGGTCAACACCGTTATCCTTTAGAAACATACTCTTGGGAATTGCCAGAAGGCGGAGGACCTTTCGAAGATACACCACTAAAGTCAGCAAAAAGAGAACTGAAAGAAGAGGTTGGAATTTCGGCAAATAAATGGGTAAAACTACTAGAAATACATACTTCTAATTCGGTAACAGATGAATTTGGAATCGTTTTCATTGCTCAAGATTTAACTTTTGGAGAAACCGAACACGAGGATACAGAAGATATTACGATTCGAAAATTGCACTTTTCAGAATTGGTAGAAATGATTATGAAAGGCGAAATTACCGATTCCATTACGATTTCGGCAGTTTTGAAATTGCAATTAATGATTGAACGAGGAGAGTTTAAAATTTAAGATTGTGCTGATGTTGTTTGAGCTTCAACACTTCAATCGCCTAGAAATCGGTACAGGCACATTAATACAAAAAAAATGACTAAAGAAAATATAATAGAATATTTCAAAGGTTTACAAGATTCGATTTGCGAAAGCCTTGAAGTAGCAGATGGGGAGGGAAAATTTGAAGAAGATTTGTGGGAAAGACCTGGCGGTGGCGGCGGACGTTCTCGTGTATTTCAAGGGAAAGTGATTGAAAAAGGTGGCGTGAATTTCTCTGCTGTTCATGGTGCAATGCCGGAGAAAATCTCTCAAAAATTAGGCTTGGAAGCTGCGGAGTTTTTAGCGACCGGCGTTTCTATCGTTTTACATCCGCACAGCCCAAAAGTTCCAATTATTCACATGAATGTTCGTTATTTTGAAATGAGTAATGGTACTTGGTGGTTTGGTGGCGGAATCGATTTAACGCCACATTATGTCGTGGAAGATGATGCAAAACATTTTCATCAGGAATTAAAAACCGTTTGCGATAATCATCATGCGGATTATTACGCTGAATTCAAAAAATGGGCAGATGATTATTTCTATCTAAAACATCGTAAAGAAACGCGTGGAGTCGGTGGAATTTTCTTTGATAGATTGAGTGAAAAAGATGGATTTACAAAGGAAAGTCGTTTTGAGTTTGTAAAATCTGTCGGTGAAGCTTTCGCCCCAATTTATACGTATTTCATGGACAAAAATAAAGATTTGCCGTTTACTGAAAATGAAAAAACATGGCAAATGCTTCGTCGTGGACGTTATGTGGAATTCAATTTGGTTTGGGATAAAGGCACAAAATTCGGTTTAGATACGGATGGCAGAACGGAATCTATTTTGATGTCAATGCCGCCAGTGGCGAATTGGGTTTATAACTATAAAGCAGAAGCAGGAAGTGAAGAAGAGAAGACGATGCGTTTATTGACGAAAGGAATTGATTGGGCGGGAAGTTAGGCTTAGAAACCTAAAAGACCGTCATACCGACAAAGGTCGGTATGACGGTCTTTTGTTAATTTTTCAGTAGTGAAACCAATTTCCACATTCCCAATAATCCATGCATCACAACCGCTCCAACAATCCCCAAAATCGCCATTTCTGAAATCTGAAAATAGACCACAAAACCAATTGAAACTGGAACAGCTAAAATAACCCAAGATATTAAACCAATCTTCTGCCCTTGCGAAACGCCACCTAAAGCAATCGTTCCCAAAAAGACGATAACGAATAACGAAGTCAACATCAAAATCGACCAATTTTGTTCATTATTGATATAAATCAAAAGCAATAAAAACAGCAATAACGAACCGATTACAATATATTCATCCTTTAACTTCAGGTTCGATTCTCTAGCATTTTGATTTTTAATTTTGATACCAAAATAATCAAAAACCGGAATCATATTCGCCCAAAATGGATTATCAGGATTCGTATTATCCGTCATTCCGTAACGAATTTGAATATCATCTCTTTCTGGTTGAAAAGTACCGAAGAGTTTATCCCAAAACACGAAAGTTCCACCGTGATTCTTATTGATATATTCCGGATTTTTTCCGTGATGAACTCGATGATGAGAAGGGGTGATTAGTATTTTTTCTAAAAATCCCGACTTCTTTACAATCGCATTATGATTATAAAATTGAATGAAATAATGGAATGCGGAAACCAGAACAAATTGCTCCATACCTACGCCCAAAAATGCCAGCGTTATGAAAAACGGAAATGACGTAATAGGCTGATACCAAGAATTTCGAATTCCAAGCGACAAATTAAAATGTTCAGCTTGATGATGAACGCTGTGAATATTCCATAAAAAATGAATCCTATGATGCATTCGATGTGACCAATAATAACAAAAATCCCAAGCGAAAATAACGAATATCCACTGAGCAACGACGGGCAATTCTCCTATCAAACCAAACGACCAATTCGTTACTAAATATTCATAAATCACTAAGACAAAAACCCTCGCCAACCAAAGCATAATATGTCCCGAATTTACATTCGCAACGATTTCTTTCCAAGGCATTTTTTCGCCTTCTACCTTTGCTAAGAATATAACTTCCGCTATGATACAAACTAATAATAAAGATGTTCCAAAAATTAAATTCATATTATTTCTTGTTCAAAGTAGCATGAATATTCCTATCTGTATTCACCTATACGCCACAAATAAGAATATCTGAACTACTTTTTTAGTGCTGATATTTCGGCTCCCGTTAGCTCTTCGTAAGTATGCCGACTTTCATAATTTTTCGAAAATTCATCTTGCTTTCGCAAATATATTTTATAAGCATCGTTCAATGATAAATTTAGCCAATCATGTATTTTTTTTGCTTCCGAAGATGGCGATTTAACCATCTTTTCAAAGTCGATTTCTAATCGTTCCCAATCATTTTTATTCTCAAAACCTTGAATATAACCTTGCCATTCTATGAGCATTTTGATTGTCGTTTGGCGAACCGTAGCGGCTGTTTTAACTGCCGCATCATTATTTCCCATATTCTCATTTTCTAACTCAGCAGCTAAAGCAGCCGCTACGGGAAGCGTACAAAAAAAGCTATATAAGTTTTCATTCAAACTAATCGTAGAAGGAATCGTTTTTTCCAAAGGTCGCTGTAGAAGTAAATGCTTTGCACTCGGAAAAACCGTCGTCAAACTCTCTAAACGAATTAGATGAATTGGGTTTTTGGATAAAAATTGTTTCTCATTATTTTTATTAAAAACGTATAAATGCCTTTTTATCAATGATTTATAAAATCGTTGCTGCTTAATTCTTGATTCCAAATTATCTGAATTATCCGGATAAACGAATTGATGAATAGCTTCTAATTCAGGAAAAATGTACATCAGGTAAACCGATTTAAATAAATATAAATAGACCATTTCATCTTCCTCAAAAGCCTGTAAACCCAAATCGTGAATACCTTTCATTTTCTTAAAAAATAGCCTATCAATAAATCCCAAAACCTTATGAAATGGAAAACCTATTTTAATAAGAAAACCTCTAAATCCTAACCAAAATTTCTTTTGTATAATAGATGGCGCGAATACCAATTCCCATAACTTGAACGACGTAAAATTCGCTTTATTATTTGCTATTAAATTCAATAAAAACGATGTTCCACTTCTCGGAACACCAACAATAAAAACAGGTTCTCCTACCCTTTTCGAACGAAATTTCGGAAAGATTATCGTATCCAAAAACAAAAACAAATGCGTCAAACCGACATGTAAAATCATCAATGGGACAATGATAAAAACGACTAAAATCCGTTTTAAAGTCGGTCGCCGTAAACTATTTTTTTGGAACGAAAAAGCATTGAAAATTAGTTTTAACATAGCTAAACTTTAATCAAGATTCCACCAATCGAAAAACCTGCCGCAGTTCCTGTTAACAAAACCGTATCACCTTTTTTTATCTTTCCATTTTCGTAATTTTCACAAAAAACAGTTGGAATAGAAGCGGCAATACAATTCCCTTTTTCAGCAAGATTTTTTAAAACCTGACCTGCCTTAAAATCATATAATTGCTCAAATAAGAAAATACCCATTTTACTCGCCTGATGCGGAATTATAAAATCAATATCTTCCAACTTAATATCCAAATTTTGAAAGAAATTATCCATAAAAACAGGGATTTTTTGCTTCGCCATTCTTAGTAATTTTCGACCTTCCATGTGAAAAGAATGTAACTTCGGTGAATATGGATTATCCTTGAAAAAGTATGCGTTTCCACCACCCTTTATAATCGTATTATATGCGCCTTCCGCATAAGTTTTCATACCATAATGAATCGCTCCACTTTCGCCACTTTCATCGTAAGATAAAATCATTGCAGCTGCGCCATCACCAAAAAGTGTCAGCGTTTCCCAGTTCTCCGGATTCAAACCATTCGATGCGATTTCACTACTTACGATTGCAATATTTCGATACGTTTCGCCATCCAAAAAACGAGAAGCATAATCCATCGCTGCCACAAAACTCAAGCAAGTCGCATCAATATCGACGCATGGAAAATCAGTATTTCCACTTCCTTTTAATTCATATTTTATCAAGCTCGATTGATTCGGTAAAGGATAATCGTAAGTCGCAGAAGCAGAGATTAATAAGTCGATTTCATTCACTTTTATGTTGGCTTTCGCCAATGCTTTTTCTAGTGCTCTCGCTCCCAAAAAAGCATTCGTTTCTGTCGTTGCATAATGGCGAGATTTTACGCCAGAATAACGTTCGCTCCAGCCATTTGGCAAACCATGTTTCGTTTCCAAATCTGCTGAAGTAATTATATTTTCGGGATAATATGTTCCCGTTCCAAGTATCTTAAAAGGTCTTTTCATTTTTGACGTGTCGATATGTTAATGTGTTGGTATGTTGATATTCATTAAGCGAACGTCAACATATCAGCACATTAATACAACTTTTGAACAAAAACTCTCCTTAATTTTTGTCCTTTTTCTATTTCATAACTTCCTAAAAAAGAAATCGTTGGACATGCTAATTTAAAAGAATCAAACAAGGATTCGAAATTAGATTCAACCTTTACTTCAATCTCTTTTTTGTTGGTATTTTCTGTAACTTCTAAATAACAATCAATTAGTGAATTAGAACGCTGAATGACGGTATAAAAAGTAATCTCGTCACTTGCCATAATGACAGCTCGCCGAATAAAATCGGGAAAAATAGTTGTTGTACTATCTTCATTTTCAAATCGAAAAACATCGTCTGAACGTCCTTCTATTTTTTCAATCGTCATCGACTTTCGTCCACATTTACACGGTTTACCTTCGTGAATAATATCGTTTAATTCATATCTAATAATTGGTTGCGAAAAGCGATTTAAGTCCGTAATAATTGGATGGAAACGTTTTTTATTTTCATCTAAATAATGCTTTTCAATGATTAAGAAATCTTCATTAAAATGAAGATTTCCTGCTTCACAAGTTGCCGCCAAAAAACCTTCTGTACATTGATAAACTTGATGAATTTTTTGTTTAAAAACTTGTTCAAAAAAGCGTTTGTCTTCTGCTTCCAAAACCTCAGCTACTGAAATTACTTTCTCCGGCAAATTTGTAACTTTTTGTGCCCAGTATTCTTTTGCGATTTCTCTCAAAACGGATGGTTGAGCCACCAAAATATGTGGCTGAAATTGAATCAAATCATTTGTATTCCGCGTCATTTCTGCCTTAATATCGAAAAATCGAAATTGTAATAAAGACGAACCAACGGATTCATATAAATTACTATTTGCACGAAGAAAGAAAGCAACTTTTCGCTTCCGTAATTCTAAACCGATAACTCTATCCAAGATTGCTGCAACCCATTTTGCTCGCTCTTTTTCATTGGCTAAAAAAATACCTTTATTTCCAGTCGTCCCCGAAGATAATCCTATCGTGATATCATTTATCATTGGTGAAAAATCACGACTTTGCTCTGCTTTTAACGCGATATCTAACGCCTCTTTTTTCTTAATTCCAACCGTATTCATTACCTCAAAATTTTCCATAAATTCCGCTTTTGAAATGATTGGAAAGTGAGTAATTAATTGATTTTGGAACGATTGATAAAAAATAGATTTTGCTAAATTTTGTCGCCAATTTTTAAGTAATTGATGTCGTGATTTTTCCAAACCATCTTTGGAAAAAAGCCATTTTCGACGAAATCGAAATTTTAAAAAATAATATAATATAATAAGTTTAAATTTCATTTATAAAAATACTTTCGTACAATATTTATAGATTCTAAAACCTATAAATATCAAATAATATGACTTTTATTTTAATGTTGTGACGGTCATGTCGGCACTACAACACTCGGAAATCTACACTGCTTAGAATTGTAGTGATATAATGTCGTCAAATAGTCGTAATTCAATTACAATTACAAAGAAAACTATCTATTAATGAGGTTTTATTAAACAACTTTAATAAAATTTCAAATATATAGCTTTTCGCTTTTGAAAATTGAGTAGCGATTTCATTTCATAATATTTAGGAATAAAATACGAATAAATTTATATTCTTGACTCATTTTCATTGCCCTCAACTTTATTAAAAATGCTTACCATATACAAAAAGCAACATTCCATTAATCATAAAATGACTAACTGAATATTGCTTTTTTACAAATTATCAGAAACTAGAATTACTATCGCTTATCCCGATTTCTCGACGGCCAAAACATAAATATTCCTAATTTTCAACTCCTAATTCTTAATTATAGTGCTTTAATCTGTTTCAATAATTCTTTCGTTTCAGCACCAGATTCACCTTGCTTTTCAGCAGCGACAATAGTTTTTTTCGCCCACTTTTTCGCTTTACGTTTTTTGCCTAATTTGAAGCAAATATTCGCCATTGTATCCATATTATAATAGCTCGGTTCTAGTTTAACAGACTTTTCCGCCCATCCACACGCTTTTTTCAAAAGTGCTTCATCTTCCGTTGTTTCAAAGGTATGCCAAGCGATACTATTCAATTCATTCGCATCACCACTTTCATATTTATCCAAATAAGTAATTGCCGCTTCTGCAAATTTTGCATTCGCACCTTCATCACGAGAATACATATAATAAGTGACCTTATATTTAGCAATCAACCTATCCGAATCAGTAGGAAAAAATGATTTATAAGCAGCCGACATTTTATCCATATCATCGAAATATGCACGCTGCAAAGCGTATTCCATACGAGATTGAACCTTTTCCTTTCCTAATTCTTTATAGAAATCAGCTAAATTTTCAGACATAATCTTAAAGCCTTTTTGGCTCGGCTTAGTCGTCGTGTTATAGATAAATTCCATGATTTTAGGCGTATCATAAGTCATAACAGATTCCAAATATTCATCCGAAACCTCTGATACATCCATTCCGCCATCTTGCAAAGCAGCAGCATAATTAATCATAAAAGTACCTTCCCGTTCCCCTTTTTTGTACCGATTTTTCAAACCTAACAATTGCAAATCCGGATCACTTGCCGCTTCTCCTAAAGAGATAAAAGCAGCCGACGGACGGAAACCAATACCACGATGAACCAATTCTCCATCGCCATTGACGAATAAAAAAGTCGGATAAGCACGAACATTATACTTTTTCGCTAAATCAATCCCTTCCCCTTTTTCCATATCAATTTTCGTATTGATGAAGTTCGAATTATAGAATTCACCAACTTTTGTATCCGGAAAGACTTGTGCCGACATCATCTTACAAGGACCACACCAAGTCGTGTAAGCATCCACAAAGACAATTTTATTTTGTGCTTTAGCTTCCGCTAAAATTGAACTCCAATCATCTTCATTAAAGGTCATTTGAGCCATCATATTCAAGCAAAGTGCCATGACGACCAACATTGAAAATATTTTTTTCATTTTTTTCATTTTTAATTGCCCGTCCGCTGTCTATTCTAATTTTATTGGAGAGAACTTGGCGATTTAACTGTTTCATTATTAGACTCTTAAACTTTTAAACAGTTGTTAATTTTGTTTTCGATTACATAAAAGTAAAAAATGAAACTGCACTTTTCCTCTATTTAGTATACTTTTATTAAGAAAAATAGTAGAAATGACAGTATTTGACACTTAAACTTGGAGGACATTTCCTTTTGTAAAACCATACGAATCGGTTTAAAGTTTGGTTTTTAATTATTCCCTTTTTTTGAGTAAAACAGAATTTAGATTCTATTATATTCGGTCATTATCAATAAAAATCAAATTAGCAACTTACTGAAACAATAACCAAATTACACCGTAAAATTTCGGTCGTTAACGTAAACGACGCTTTTTATAGTCCCAAATCTAAATCGCTGTACAAAATATCAATCTCGAATCTTCCAACGCCGCAATTCTCATTTCCGAAGGATAACCTTTTTGGGAAACCATGTTCACAAAGTGTTGCTTACTTGGATATTCTACAATGATAATTTTATCCCATTCTAATTCATCTTTTGGTCCAATCAACGTAAAATTTGCTTTTGCATAATATAAGACTTTTGCTTTGTTATCTTTGATAAAAGGTAAAGCAGATTTCATATATTTATCATATTGTTGTGCACCTGTTAAGTTTGTTCCCTCAACTTGCTTTTTGAATTTTAATAAATTCAACATCTGCAATGGTTGATTAATTGGAAATTTCATAAATTCCGCATATTGTTCTTTTGTTCCATCCAAATACTTTTCCATTTTTTGTTTTTATAAGGTTCTTTTCGGATATTCGATTTAGAGGTATGAATTAGACCTCTAAAATTCTAAAAAAAATCAATTTACAATATTACCGTTAATATTTAAGGTTCTAAATCTTATCTTTGAGGCTTTAAGATAAATAAATAGATAAATTTATAATATGGTGAATATTGCTTATCGCAAATGCTCACCGAGGAACTATGCAAATGAAGGAATTATACGTCATAGATGGAACAAATTTAATTAATATTTTAAGTATTAATACCGAACCAGAAGAAAGGAAATTTGGTCCTTTGTTACAATTATTATTAGCAATATTAAATAGGAATGAATCATTTTTCTGTTACTTTGATGCGAGTACTCGATTCATGTTTGAGGAAGGAAGTATTGATAGACAGATGTACGATATTTTAATCGGTTTACGCATTTTTGATTATTTCGAGCAGGTGAAAGGTGGTGTTCAGGCAGATAAACTAATTTTGCAACAGGCTGATGCAACCAATAGCCGAGTGATTTCGATGGATACGTTTACGCAGTTTTATGATGAATTTCCATGGATAGAACGAGATGGCGATTTTCGATTGATTACCGCAGATGTGATTCAACATCATTTGCGAGTGGATAAATTGGATATTAGGGTGGAAATGGTGGAAAAGCAAACGAAAGAAATGTGCTTGGAAATGATTAATCGTTTAGAGGTAGAACGTGGAAATTTATTTGGAACGATTAAAAAATATGATGCGTCACGAAGATTCGGTTTGATCAAAAGAGCAAAAGGTGGACCAACCCTTTTATTTCATCATAATCAAGTGATTGATAGTAATTTGGATTATACAATCTCAGGTCAAACAGTAACCTTTAAAATTGATTTTCGATTTAATAAAGGGAAAAAGAAGTTTGACTTTTGTGCAGCAGATATTGAAGAATCAAAAACTAAAATTGAAGAAGAAACCGTCACAGATGCTGAAAAATTAAAGCAATATCAAGAGGAGAATGTGACGCTAAAAGAACTCGTCGGTGGTTTAAAAAAACGAAATCGAGATTTAAATAATAATATTTATAACCTTGAATCAGATACCGAGCTGAAAGACCAAATCATTGAGGAAAAAGAAGCACGAATAGAAATATTAGAAGTAGAAACAAGACGCTTGAAAGCATTGCAAAAAGAAGAAACGAAACAATATCAAACGAGTATCGAAACGATGCGTTCGGAACGAAATGAATTGGCGATTACGGTAGGTTTTCAAGAACAAAAAATTCGTAATTTAGATACTGATTTACAAGATACATTGAAACTTTTCAATGATCATAATATTGACGCGACGGACTTGGTGATGTATGAAAAGATGAAATCGAATTATAAAGTTTTGCAAGGTTCGATGAAGCAAAAGGAAGCTCGAATCATCTTTTTGAGAAATAATATTCAGATGCTACACAATGAATTAGAACATTTGGAAGCAATGGATGTTCTCAAAGAAGTTCAAATTTTACAAAACAAAATACAGTCTTTAGAGCGTATTAATACAGAATTACAAACGAGATTAAGTAAAATTGATTCTGTAAGTACAAATAATAATTTGCATAAAAACACAACTGAAAAAGTAATCGAATTATCGCCTACTGAACCATTAAAACAAACAATAAATACTACAAATTTATCTACTGATGACTTAAAAAATTGGTGGCAAAGCTTACCAGATGAATGGAAATTGGCTTATAATAAAGCCTTTCTGGCTCGTGGCGAAATAACAGATTTACCATCACCAGAGGAATTAAAAAGTATTTTACAGACAGAAAACATTGAAATTATCGGAGAACGAATTTTATTCGGTGGTTTCAAACGATTAACTTTCAAATTGTCTAACCTTTTAGGATTGAGCGAGTTGACATTTATTAGTTCAATCAACCTTTCAGGCCATAATATTGACAATACCAACGGTTTAAGTCATTTAAAAAATCTTAAATCGTTAAATTTAACAAGTAATAATCTGACAACAATCGGCTATTCAGATGCTTTCAAATATATT
>CAWVWD010000077.1:0-11553 GCA_963933585.1 uncultured Saprospiraceae bacterium | reverse complement strand
GAAAAAATCATATTTTATAATATTTTTGTTGGCAATAAGCATTACGGCGTGTGAGGAAAATTCATCTAATGAATCTCAGGTTAATCAATTAGAAGAATCGGTAACAAGTGCCGAAATGAAACCGCATCGTGTGGCCACAGTCGATTCGGCATTGACGGAAGTCAAGGCAGGAAATACCGAAAAGCTAAATGTCGAAGAATCTAAGAAAATAGCTGATAAAATGGAGGAAATACCAAAAGGAAAAGCCGTGACTTCAAACGATTTAGTTCAAAAGTCCGCTGAGTTTGATGGAGATTATTTGATGGGAAAATTTGACCCAAATACACACCTTGATTTTTCAGCGATTGCATCAAAATATGCGTCGAAAAGTGGTATGAGAATGAGAACGGATGCCTATCAGCAGTTCATTAAAATGTATGAGTCTGCGAAGAAAGATGGTATTTCAATACGAGTAATTTCGGCAACTCGTCCTTTTCATCACCAAAAATCGATTTGGGAAGCAAAGTGGAATGGAAAGCGACAAGTCGACGGAAAAATGTTGCCATCGAATATGGAGCCGAAGCAAAAAGCGATGAAAATTCTGCGCTGGAGTTCGATGCCTGGAACTTCTCGTCATCATTGGGGAACGGATATAGATTTGAATGATTTGAACAATGCTTATTTTGAAAAAGGTCAAGGCAAAAAAATCTATGAATGGCTGACTGCCAATGCTTCGACGTATGGTTTCTGCCAAGTTTATTCGCCAAAAGGCAATAGTCGCCCTCACGGATATGAGGAAGAAAAATGGCACTGGTCGTATTTGCCGGTTGCTCGCCAGTTGACAAATTTGTACAAAGAAAAATTATCAAATGGTGACATTGGAGGTTTTTCTGGGTCAGAATCCGCGGAATTGATTGATATTAAAACAAAATACGTTTTGGGAATTAATCCAAATTGTGAATAGATACTTGATACTTAAAGTGTTCCATGCCAGTCTGCTGTACGAACGGGTGGGCTTGATACTCGTTTAGAAGGCTAAATATTGGAATATAAAATTGAATAATTAGTAAAAAATATGTGCGGAAGATATTCATTTGCCACATCGAAGGAAAAATTGAATAAGCATTTTGGCTTGTCGATAAAGACGGATTTAGAAAAACGTTATAATATCGACCCGACTCAAAAAGCGTATGTGATTATGAGCGATTCACCAAAGGAATTGAAGCAGTTAAAATGGGGATTAGTGCCGCACTGGGCAAATAGTGAAGGTTTTGGAAGTAATTTGATTAACGCTCGAAGTGAGGGCATTTCCTCTAAACCATCATTTCGTTTACCGATTCGTAGAAAGCGATGTTTGGTTTTGGCAGATAGTTTTTATGAATGGAAAAATTATGGTCGTAAAAAAATGCCACACCGAATCGTATCGAAGGAATCGCAATTAATGGTTTTTGCAGGGATTTGGGATGAATGGAAAGGGAGGCAAACTTTTACAATTATCACGACAACGCCAAACGAGGAAATGAAATGGATTCATGGTAGAATGCCTGTAATTCTTCCGACTATTGAAACGCAACAAAAATGGCTATCTAACTTATCATTAAAAGCTGTTTTGGAATTGTTGAAACCGATGGAAGATAATACATTGCGTGTATATCCCGTGTCTGATAGATTGAATAAAGTCGATGGACATGATGCTGCAGATTTGTGGACGGAAGTGAAAAGTCCACCAACTTTGTTTGATTTTACGAAATAAGAGGTACAAAGGTGTAGCGATTTTGAAGCCGCCTATTCTGAACAATAATTTATAATAAATGTATATTCTTCTTTTTTTATCAATAATTTTTGGCGGAAATACGGAATTTCAAAATACGCATTTTGAGGTTTCGACGGATTCTATTCCTAATTATATCGCTATAAATGATACAATTTCGATTGATACGATTACGAATGACACGTTATATAAAATTGTGGCGGAAATGCCGAGGTTTTCGGAATGTGCGAATATGGAAAGTATTTCAGAAAAGGTGAAATGTAGTGATAGGGAAATGATGCTATATGTTTTGAGGAAAGTGAAAGTGCCAAAAGGAATGGATATGAGCCAAATTTTATCAGATAAAATTGTGGTTTCAATGATTATTGATAAAGAAGGAAATATTCAAAATTCGAAAGTTATTAAAAGTATTCATCCAGATTTTGATGCTGCTTTTTTGAAAATGCTTGAAGGAATGCCAATATGGATTTCGGGAAAACACAATGGACAAAATGTAAAGGTTCAGATAAACTTACCAATGGATTTTCGGTTTTAACGATAAGAGCTGAAAGGGGTTATTTTTCACCGTTGGGAATCGTGTCGGTTTTTAAAAACCGACACGATTTGATATGTTATAAGGAGAAATTATTCATAATTTTCCTAAATGCCATTTGCTTTCGTCAAAATCACAGGTTTTCCGTCCGTAACGATTAAGGTATGTTCGTGTTGAGCCACGAAACTTTTATCATTTGTTACATAGGTCCATTTATCATCTAATTGTGCTACTTCTTTCGCTTTTGTCGAAATGAAAGTTTCTAAAGCAATAACGGTATTTTTACGAAACCGTAACTTATTATTTTTATCTCTAAAGCAAGGAATTTCAGAAGGCTCTTCGTGTAAACTTTTGCCAACGCCATGTCCACAAAGGTTTCTAATAACTTCAAAACCGCGTTTTTTTGCTTCCTTTTCAATGAAGCCGCCAAGGTCAGAAATTCTTCCGCCACTTTTGATTTGAGGAATCGCTAAATTTAAAATCTCTTGTGAAGCCGTCACTAACCTTTGTAATTCCTGTGAATCTTCACCAACGATAAATGAACCACCATTATCGCCATAATATCCATTCAAAGCTGCCGAAACATCAATATTGACTAAATCACCTTCTTTGATAATGGTCGTTTCCTTCGGAATTCCATGGCAAACTTCGTAATTCACGCTGATACACGTACAGCCCGGAAACTTATAGTCTTTGAATGGTGCGGAAACCGCTCCAAAAGATTCCAAAATCTCTTTCCCGTAATCATCTAATTCTTTGGTAGAAATACCAGGTTTTGTGAATTCGCGCATTTTTCTTAGCGTTACTGCCACTGCTTTTCCTGCTTCCGCAATACCTTTTAAATCTGCTTTCGTTCTAATTAACATTGTCTATATCGTCGTAATTACTAATGATTTTATTAATTTTTTTGATATGAAGGGAACGGTCAGACCTTACTTATGCCGAGAAATCGGTATAAACCTTTGTGCCAAAATATCTTTACACTTTTGCAAACAACCTACGTTTATGTAAGTTTTTATAATGCTCAAAATTATTTAATATAAAACTTCGCATGGTCCAAACTTGTTTCGTAAATAAATTCACAGTACAAATGTACAACTTCTCCTGCTTTTACAATAACGGCCTTATCTAATTGGCAAATAGTTGATGGCATCAACCTATCTGTTCCTATAATATATGGAAGTTTGGTAATTAATAATATATTGTTGTAACAATAATTAGGGTAACATATATTAATATATAAAGCAGCATATTTAAAAAAAATAGCGTTTATAGTTTGTCTCCGAAAATTAAGCACAAAATCGAAATAATAAAGATATTGTTTATAAAACCATAAATCCTGAGCTTTCAATAATTGGAACTCAGGATTTTTTTATTTTCAGTGATTCGTGATTAGTTCGTGTTAATTTCTCGTATCATGTTTTAATTCATAATTATCCATGATAATAATTTCAGTTCTACGATTTCGCTGACGACCATTATCATTTACATTAGAATCTTTTGGAATTGTTTCTCCATAACTGATAATTTGAAAACGATTTGGGGAGACACCTTGACGAATCAAATAATCTCGAATAGCCATTGAACGGCGTTGACCTAATTGATAATTATAAGTCATTGATCCCGATGCATCTGTGTGACCAACTAACATAATATTGTATGATGGATTCTGCAACATAATATTAGCAACACGATTAAGCATCTCGAGATGTTGTGGACGAATGAATGATTTATCGGAATCAAATTCTATGACATCTATTGATACTTCGGAAGTTGAATTTCCTGAATTTCTTGCATTTCTTGCATTTTTCACGGGACAACCACTATTCGCTGGTCCTTTCAAAAATGGACAATCATCCAAGATATCTGAAATTCCATCTCCATCACTATCCGGACAACCGTTTAATTCTGGCTTTCCTCTTAGATAAACACATTTATCATCTTTATCCAAAACGCCATCATTATCGCTATCCAAGTTTCTATTGTTTATCGGACAACCATAATTTGATTCGTCGCCGTAAACTTTTGGGCAAACATCTATATTATCAAAGACTCCATCTTTGTCATAGTCATTGCAACCACGATGTTTTGGCAAACCAGGAACGGTCGGACAAAGATCAATATCATCAAAAATACCATCTCCATCTGTATCCTTAGTAATCGGTTGATTTGGTGCATTTTCTGGGCAACCTTCCAAACGGAAAACCCCGGCAATATCTGGACATTTATCTCTTTCATTCACAATTCCGTCACCATCTCTATCCCGATTATTCGCATTATTTTCTGGGCAACCTTCCAAACGAATTAATCCGGCAATATCTGGACATTTATCTTTCTCATTCAAAACGCCATCGCCATCTCTATCGCCACTTTTATTATCAAAACTTTTCGGAGTTGAATCGGAGATTTTCTCAAACACATAAATTAAAGCAATTTCTATCGCTCCTTGACCATTTGCTGGTATTTGTAGTGATGAGTTTATTACATCGAAACTGGCTGCTAATATGAAATTATTTCTTTCTATTCCACCTGTAAATATGAATGCTTCATCTTGCCGAATATCTACACCAAAGTTTAAAGCCGTTTTGGGTAAAATATAATATTTCCCTAAAATACCGTAAGTTATCTCGGTTGCTGTATAATGAGTGATTGCTAAAATACGTGGGCTTACTGTAAATTGCTTATTTACACGATAATTCAATTTCGCATGAATCAATCGTTTTACTGGTAAATCTTCTTTATCAAGTTCTGATAATGAAATATCTGGCGTGTTCAGATGTGCGAATGAAAAACCAGCTTCCCCACTAATTTTATGTCTATTATTTGGTAATAATTGGTAAAGAAATCCAATATTAAGATCTGGAGCAAGAACTGATGTTCGAGTAAAATTTTCAGCATTATTTAATGTTTCATCGAAACCATTATCGGAATATTGAGCATCAAAAGAAAAAGCCGTTGGATCAAAACGTTTTTGTGTAAAACCTACCTGTCCACCTAATGAAATATGATGACGCTCGCTTAATTGACGACTCAAAGCGTAATTAAAATAAATATTGGTTTGTGTTAAACTTGCTGATCCAGCATCATTTTGATTTAATAATAATCCCCAGCCGATATTCTCTTTTTTACGGTCGTAACTTGCTCCAATAGTTCGATAAGCCGGCGGAATATTCATCCATTGACTTCTATAATTTAGAACTAATCGGTTGGTATTTTGTGATTGACCTGCAAATGCAGGGTTCAGATATAACGGTGCGTATTGATATAATGAATAATGTGCATCTTGTGCAGAAATTGCAAAAGATGAAATTATAATTATCATAAAAGTGAAAAAGTACTTCATAGTTTTTGATTGTTCGATTATTCAATCGTTGTTCCCTTCGGTTTATTGTTCGATTTTTATAATGAAAAAAATCGAATAATGAATTAAAGGTGATAATCAAATCTCTTATCTCAATACAGTTACATGACCTTTTAACGTTTGTTCTGTGCCATCTGTCAGAGTGATTTGAACGATGTAAACATAAGTGGCAAGTTGTACTTCTCGTCCACCATAAGTTCCATCCCAACCAACAGATTGATTATTAGAAAAGAAGATACGTTCTCCCCACTGATTATAAATTGACATTTCTAAACCGTCAATATTTGCACCCCGCACAAAGAGAATATCGTTAGAGTTATCGCCGTTTGGCGTGAATGCCGATGGCACAAATAGGTCACTATCATTTTGTCCGACCGTTCCACCTCCTGTGCCACTTTCTGAAACATTGATATAATCAATCTTCGTTAAAGTATCGCTACAGCCAATAATATCTGACGTAATTAAGGTCACACTATAAAGACTTTCATCGATGTAAATATGAGTCGGATTAGACAGATTTGAAAAGTTATCTGTACCAGAATTGACATTGCCAAAGCTCCAAAAATAATTCGTTACGTCATTAGAAATAGTTGCTGTAAACTGAACCGCTTGATTCGGTTTTACATTGACAGGAGTTCCTACAAAATCAATGATTTGCTTCGGTAAAATAATAATATCAATGGTACTTGAAAATAGTGTAAAACCTAAATTATCAATAACTTGTACTTGATATTGTCCACTTTCCGAAGCTGCATAATTTATATCTACGGCTCCGTTTATTGGAAATCCTTCCTTAAACCATTGATTATTGGTATTATAACTTGATTGCAAAATAGCAGATGAACCATTACAAACCGTACCAACCGAGCCATCTTGAGAAATGGAGATTGCTCCATCTATGATTTCAATTGTAGGATTTGGAGAAAATTGTGTCACGGTGATATTTACAGTATCTGAACGCCCGACACAACCATTCGAATTCGTTACTTCTACCCAATAATCCCCGGTAGTGAAAATAGTAATTGCACCGGATGTTTCGCTTGTACTCCAAAGGTATTCGCTTCCAGCAGAGGAAATTAAAGTAACAGAATCGCCCGCAAAAAACGTTATATTTCCAACAGTCGTAATAGAAGGATTTGGTGCAGCCAAAACCTGAATAAATACATCAGAGGATTGAATCGTACTTCCAGTATTATCGGTAGCTATTACGTTCAATAGATAATTTCCGGATGCCAAATCAGCCGTACTAAAATTTTCATTAGAGGACGACTGAACGGAATTTCCATCAATAAAAAAGTTATAGTTACTATAGATTTCGGGAACGGCTTTGAAGCCAATTGAGTCACCTTCACAAATCACATTACTCGTTCCAGTCGTCAATTGTAAACTAATAGACTGAACATTTAGATTAATAATTTTACGAATTAATTCATTGTAAGCATCAGCGATGAATAACTCATCTGTTCCTGCATAGTACGCAATTCCTGTTGCACCATTAAAAGAGGCTAACGATCCACTCCCATCACTAGCTCCAGATGTTCCTGATATTCCAGCGTAAGTCGTTACAATGCCTGCTGGTGTTATTTTTCGGATTGCATTATTATAACCATCTGCCACGAAAATATCATTATTGGCGTCTACGGCAATATCCCAAGGATAGTTGAACATCGCAGCATTACCCGTTCCGTCTTGACTTCCGAGTGTACCATTTCCAGCAATTGTAGTGACCAAACCAGTAGGCGTTACTCTACGAATCAAATGATTCCATTCATCTGCTATTATAATATTGCCATTATTATCTAATTCTAAACCATAAGGACGATTAAATCGAGCAGCATTTCCTTGACCATTCGAACTTCCTGTAAGGAAAGCTGTTCCTGCGATCGTGGTCACATTTCCTGCTGGATCTATTTTTCGGATGATATGTGTCAAGTGATCTGCGATATAAATGATGCCACTATTTTTATCAATCTCAATTCCGGTCGGATTTCCAAAGGTAGAAGCTAAAGCAGGACCATTAGAAGTCCCAAAATTTCCTGTTCCTGCAAATGTGGTTACGTTACCATTAAGGTCAATCTTTCGGATTTTATTATTTCGAGTATCTGCGACATAAACAATCCCGATTGAATCCACACAAACGCCCCAAGGTTCATTAAACTCTGCATTTGTTCCTTGTCCATTTACGGAACCTTGATTTCCGGAACCAGCCAGTGTAGAAACGATTCCTCCTGGTGTTATTTTTCTAATTCGATGTCCAAATCGGTCTGCAACATAAATATTTCCAAATCCATCAAGAGCAATGCCATGAGGATTATTAAAATGTGCTTGTAGTGCAGGTCCATTTACAGCTCCTATGCTATCTAATTCTCCTGCAATTGTTAATACAAGTTGTGCCTGAATTTGAAATATGAAGGCAACCGAAAATAGAAGTGTTAGTAAACTCTTCATTGGCATATTATTTTTTTGGTGTAAAGATATTACAATACAATATAGTTAGATTAAGAATCAAATTTCATGACATAAATAAATTATATGTATATTTTTTATATTCGTTATGAGATTTGACAAATGATAGCTTTTGGTTTTGACCAACGCTGTAGTTCTTTTCATTTATATAAGATTGGATCTATTTGGGAATTTTTTTCATAAAAAAATGAGATATTTAAATTATAGTCATGAAAATGGAAGGTACTTTCAAAGTACCTTCCATTTTTTTTATTTAAATGTTGTAAAATGCTGTGGTTTATATACTTATAGTTGTTTTTGTTTAAATATATTAAAGGTCGCCTACCGAATGGCAAAGATTAACCTTTCATCCCAATAATATGCTTTGACATCATTTTTCCATATTTCCCCGCAATTACTTTCCATGTATAACGACGTTTCGCAATTGATAGCATTGTTTTAGAATGTTGTTCTCGCTGTTCCCCGTCGAAATCATTGATAATACCCAATAATTTCTTAGTTGTTTTAAAATAAAAAGCTTTATCCTCCGTCGTTTCTCGATTATATCCGACATCAAAAGCTACAATTGGTAAAGCTAAATTCATAGCTTCCACCAATGACGGATTCGTTCCACCGGCACTATGTCCGTGAAGATAGAGGTAACAATTAGAGCGTAACGTATTTAATGCTACGGGCTCATAAATTGGGTCTAATAAATGAATATGTGAGGCCTTATATTTTGCCCTCAAACCTTTGCCATAATCGCTCGCATCCCAGTTTCCTATCATAATAAAAGGATAAGTTGTTTGCTGAATAACAGCATCCAAAATAACATGAATATTATTTTCGGGTTCGATTCGACAAACTCCAAATAGATACTTTAATCCCAAAAATGGATATTTTCCCAAATACTCGTCAGTGATGGGAATGTGGGTTGCTTGATCGCCTCCATATTCGATTAGATTACTGCTGTAATTATAAGATGCTTTTAGGTATTGTCGAATGACTTCATTATCTGTAATTATATCTTCGGCTGTTTCTACAGCTAAAATTTCTGAATAGCGTAGTAACGTTTTAATTGCTTTTCCCCACTTATCTCTTTTCCATTCTATCCCATCAATATTGACAAAAAAACGTTTTTTGCTAAAGAATTTTACGAATGGCAAAACGATACACCCGGAAACACCTAAAATCAGAAGAATATCCGCTTTCACCGAAGCATGAAAAATACTGTAAATATCATAAGGAATACTTTGAAAGCCGTTCGCTTCCAAGGGAATATATTTAAGTTTTGCCCCATTATAAGTCGATTGTTGTTCTTCTTTCGCATAAAATTTTCCACTACAATATACTGTAATTTCAAAATCTTCACTAAGATATTTTACCAACTCTTCTGCCAATGTTTCAAATCCGCCATATCTTGCAGGAAGGCCAACTGTACCTATAATGGCTAACTTTTTTTTTCTTTTTGTCATATTATAAAGGGAATTTTTTAGATAACGAAATACCTAGTTTCATCAAATATAATTGAAAAAATTGATTCAGCTTAGATTTATGATTCCTTATTAATAGATTCTTTTTGGACTTGTAATTGGGATAAGCCATTACAATGGTATATTTTTGATCAAGTTTGTGCTTAAAAATAGTAAAATCACTAATATGGATGAAAATTTAATACGATTAGGATTGGTTTTTTTGACAGGCTTCTTTGTCACATACTTTGCAATACCTTCTATACTTGAAATCGCGTATAAGAAAAACTTATTTGATATTCCGGATGAACGAAAAGTTCATAAACGGGCGATTCCAAGTCTTGGCGGAGTTGGAATCTTTGTTGGAGTATTGATTGCTTTCACGGTTTGGGCAACGCCCGAAGTGTTGGGTATGAAAAGTTATAGGTTTATTTTGACAAGTTATTTCATTCTATTCTTCATGGGTTTGAAGGATGATTTAATTATCATGAAAGCCTTACCAAAATTGATTATTCAAATTGGTGTTGCGTGTTTGTTAGTTTACAGCGGTATTCGGATTACCAACCTTTTTGGAATTTTCGGAATTTATGTGCTTAATTATTACGTCAGTTTTGTATTATCTGTCTTTTTTAT
Source organism: uncultured Saprospiraceae bacterium (assembly GCA_963933585.1). Classification (GTDB taxonomy): domain Bacteria; phylum Bacteroidota; class Bacteroidia; order Chitinophagales; family Saprospiraceae; genus CAWVWD01. The sequence goes on along the minus strand of CAWVWD010000077.1, from coordinate 1,360 downwards.
TGTTGGCGTCACGAATGCCTTTAATTTAATAGATGGTATTGATGGATTGGCTGGAGGTTTAGGAGGTATTAATTGTCTAACCTTTGGCGCGTTGATGTATATTTATGAACAGTATGAATTTGCTATTTTAGCCTTAGCGATTGGTGGTTCTTTGCTAGCATTTCTGAGGTACAACTTTAGTAGTTACCCTACCAAAATATTCATGGGCGATACGGGTTCATTATTATTAGGTTTGACAGTTTCTATTTTATCAATTGTATTTATGAATACCTCTGCACAATCTGGATCATTAGGCGTCATTTCTCCTCCAATTGTAGTTTTAGGAATTATTTTTATACCAATAATGGATACGTTTAGAGTCATTATTATTCGAATATTAAGTGGTCGTTCACCTTTTTCGCCGGATAGAAATCATATTCACCATCAGTTTTTGGAATCAGGAGTGACACACAAGATGGCCAGTATAGCCTTATATATGATTAATATCGCTTTGGTTGTGACCGTAATTGTTTTTCATAAGTCAGAGTCTATATTATTAGGTGTGCTAATTTTATTCGTAGGTTCGGCAAGTACACAAATTTTGGTGTTTTTACGATACAAGAAACGAGACAGACGAGTAGATGATTTGAATAAAAAATTAGATTTACTAAAAAAAGAAAACCAATTCTTACGTTAAAAATCAAAACTTAAAATGATGAATAGAATTTATAAAGTATTCGTCGTAGATGATGAAGCGATGGTACGCAGAATGTTAGAATTTAAATTGAAAGAACGCGAAGACTTAGAAGTTCAGGCGTTCTCTTCGGGGGAATCTTGTATCGAAAATCTAAACCAAAATCCTGATATTATTATCCTAGATTATCATATGGATACGGATAAAGAAAATGCAATTAATGGTTTGGAAACTTTATTAAAAATTGTAGAAAACGCTCCGGATTCTCACGTAGCGATGCTTTCTTCACAAGATAATGTGGCGGTTGCGGTTGATGTTTTGAAAAAAGGAGCAGTAGATTATATTATAAAAAATTCTGTATTTGCTGTCAATACAGAATCATCTATTGATAAAATTATTCAGGGTTTAGAATTAAAAGAAGAGATTAATGAACTTTCCGCACGTATTAAAAAAGATAAATTATTGATGCGAGGTTATTTTATAATCATTGCCGTTTTGTTATTGTTAGCAATCTATTTTTTCTTGTCTTAAGGTGAAAAATTATACTAAAAAAAAGATAGGCTGTAAGGCACTTTAGAAAGTACCTTGCAGCCTTGTAATTTAAATTATTATTATTTGCTGCTCTCCTAACGTTTCGAAGCAGCTGTTTTAGCTATCGTTGAGCACTGGAAGATGCCGCTTCGAAAG
>CAWVWD010000076.1:0-11613 GCA_963933585.1 uncultured Saprospiraceae bacterium | reverse complement strand
ATTTAATTTATATATAATAGAAGGTTATAAGCATCGAGAAGTAGGAGAGAAGTTAGGCATCACGGAAGCAACTTCTCGGGCGACCTTGGCAACCGCTCGTCATAAATTACAAAAAATGATTCTGGATACTCAAAAATTTAATCAAAAGAAGGCAAATGGATAAATTCGACAAATTATTTAAAGATAAATTAGGCGAAATAACAGCGGATGATTTCGACTATAAGGAATCTTCCTGGGAACGCTTTCATGGGAAATGGGAAGACACAAAAGAACCTTTTCGGAAGGTTGCGCCTTTGGGTTGGTTAAAACGAAATATAGCTACCACGGTAATTATTCTCCTTTTATTGATAAGTAATATATTTTTTGTAAAACAGTTTATGACGACTCGTTCTGATGTTAAGGCATTATCGGAAACGGTTGAAAACTTGAAAGGTGGAATTGTTTCGTATCAAGAAAATTTGGCTTTCGCCAATGAAATAAAGGATAAAAGCCGGAATCAAAACTCAAACGAAAGTGATGCAAGAACTACTTTAAATTCTAATTTTAATAATTCATCAGCGACGCTTAAAAGGAGTAAATTTAGCTTTAATAATGGCAATGAATTTAATCAGAATACAAATCGTTTCCCTTTAATAACGCCGAATATTTCAAATAATGATATTGATTATAATATTGGTAATCATAATATTAGAAATCACAATCGTCGAGTTCTTGGGATAGGCGAATCAACAACGATACTCGCCGATTTTTCTCCAAAGTTTCGGGGTAAACTGGAACAAGAAAATCAGCAACAATCAGATTTACCAATTGCAGTATTGAATAAGGAAGAAATAGAAAATATAGAAAATGAAAATTTGCCATTATTGGAAAGTGCAAGTGCGAAAAATTTAAGTAACAATTCACTCAATCGTTTGAGTTTATTTTTGAATAATATCGATTCTTCAGAATCAAAATGGTGGAACGCTCCAAAAGCGAATATAGCGGGAAGTCAAAAAAATAGTTTTGCAACAAAGGTTTTATTAGTAGTAAATGCTTCAAAACCTAAAAACTATCAAGTGGGTATTAATACTCAATTTACAGGAATACCAACGGTTTCTAATATTAATCCTGCATTTATGACGAATTATGGTTTGCAGGGAAACGCTTTGTTCTATAATCGTTTACGATTAAATATTGGTGGAAATTACTGGGTACAAACCTATAAATACCAAAATATTCAAAATTTACCCGATGGAATTTTAGATCCTATTATTAGTAATTTTCCGATGATCAATCCAGTCAATCCATTAGATGAATTGGCGAAGGTTGAAGCTTATATTTATGGCTTTGATATTCCAATATCGGCTCAAATACTACTTCGACCAAGCAAAAAATGGAACCCATATTTAGGTTTTGGTATGATTGGACGATATTATAATAATTATAAATTAGAATATTATTTTACGGATTATACGACATATTATGAGTACGAAATAAAAGCGGAGGAAAAGGTTTCTCATTTTGGGTTTAGTATGCTGCAAAGCCAACTTGGAATAGATTATCAGATTTATAATCATTGGCTATTGAATGCAGAATTAAACTACTTGAATGCTTATTCTAATCAACCTTTTGGGATCCCGAATATTCAGCAGTTTGGAGGACTGATAGGCGTGAAGTATCAATTTTAATTAAGAATATTTAATAATTAGGAATAATTATATCAATACAGCGATTGTGCTCAAATGATTTTATTTCTAATTTCTAATCAATTATTCCTATTTTTATAGAGAACTACCTACGGTTTTTAAGTGTATCACGTATTATTTTCGTATTTGTTTTTTGATTGTGAATTATAAAATGAAAATGGGATGGGAAAATAATTTTCAGAGAAAAATGGAATGAGAGCGGTATTTATTTTGATAGCGAGAGTCTGCCAAAGTGAAAGATGCCGGAAATATAGTTGGTCTTATTTTGGGTTTAAATGCTTTCAAAAATGGAGGATTGTAGAATATTGGCAGTAATATTATTTAACATTAGCGGTTGCGAAAGTAGAAAATAGTATTTATTACACGGTGATATAAATTTATAACCGTGAAAATATACGGAAGATTATATTCAGAGATAATAAAGATTACAATGCAGATTATGGAGTGAAATCTGATTTGAATGGCGACGCAAATAAAGATATTTCGATTTATAATACCATATTAAGTGGAACACAACGGAGCATATTTTCATAAAGAAATATGAATATTTCCATTGGTGTTTTAGGAATGAAAAATTAAAAACATGAAAAAAGTTATTATCATATTATCACTTTTAATACTGGTATTTATCGGAGTTACCGCTTTTCAGCAAAAAGATAATAGTGCGGAAAACTGGGGTGAAAATACGACGGTGACAGAAGTGCTTCTTGATTTGGGCGATACTCGACAAAACCATTATATCAAACCTACGGCGGAAGATATTAAAAAAGGAGAGGAAATCGTGAAAGTCGGTTATACAAGGGATTCGAAAGGTCGAAAAACGACCAAAGTGAGTAAGCATTACGTTTGTACGTCTTGCCATAATTTGGAGCGAGAAGATCCTATTTTATCAATAAGTAATGCAGAAACTCGTTTGCCTTATGTGAAAGACCGCAATATTCCGTTTTTGCAAGGCACGACTTTTTGGGGAATTACGAATCGAGAATCTTGGTATAATGATGATTATATTAGAAAATATGGTGACGAAAAAATTTCGAAAGCAAATAAAGATCTTAGAGAATCTATCCAACTTTGTGCCATTGAATGTTCGCAAGGACGATATATGGAAGATTGGGAAATCGAAAATGTTTTGGCGTATTATACGAGTTTGGAATTAAAAATGAGTGATTTAGGTTTAACAAAATCGGATTGGGAAAAACTCAAAAAAGAGGGTACGAATAGTTTCAAAAAAGAAGCAACTATCGCTTGGTTAAAAGGAAAATATGCCACAAAATCACCAGCTACTTTTTATGATTCTCCAAAAGATAAAAAAGATGGATACGAAGGTATGAAACCTGGAAATCCAGCTATCGGAAAAGATATTTATGATTTGAGTTGTAAATTTTGTCACCAGCCAAAGAATAAGGATTTAGGCGTTTCACATTATGTTTTGGATGATTCAAAGATGAGTTTTCAGCATTTAAAAAATAAGATGTTTAAAAATTCTCACATGTCGATTTATCAAATCATTCCTTACGGAACGTATGCGATTCCTGGACACCGTCCATATATGCCACATTATCCGGAGGAACGAATGACGAAACAGCAAGTCGAAGATTTGAGGGCTTACGTCTTGCAAGAAGCGATGTAAAATACAAATGCAGACGCAATTTTAAATAAAAAAGCAAACATATGAAATCGAAAATATTAGTAGTTGTGATATTAATGGCAATGATTTGGGCTTGTACAACGGAGTCATTATTACCAGACGGTTTCACAGGAGAAACTGCGGATGGAACTTGTGTGGAGGGTTTTGTTTCTTTCCAATATGAAATTTTACCATTAGTAACTTCCGGTTGTGCGATGAGTGGCTGTCATGATGAGATAACAGCAGAAGATGGCGTCGTTTTGACCAATTATAATAATATTATGAGGGAAGTTGTACCAAACGATCCAAATAATAGTGAACTTTACGAAGTCATGAATGAAACCGGGGAGGATATTATGCCGCCCCCACCAGATGCTCCGTTTACGCAAGAACAAAAAGATTTAATTAAAAAATGGATTAATCAAGGTGCATTGGAAACGACTTGTGCCGTAGATTGTGACTCTACGATAACCTCTACTTTCGCAGCTATTGTTTATCCGATTATTGAAAAAAATTGTGTGAATTGTCACAATGACAACCGTATGGAAGGTGGTGTGAAATTAAATAATTATACAAGGGTGAAAGCAAATGCTGATAGTGGTACTTTTATGGGAACAATCGAGCACCAACCTGGTTATCCTGTTATGCCGACTTCTGGTATTAAATTAAGCGATTGTGATATTTCATTGTTAAATCAATGGATTACGAATGGTGCATTAGACAATTAAAGTTCATTGTTTTATTATTTCATCGCCCGTTCCGATAACTCGGCGATTCCATTGTTTTTAGCAGTGAAGTCGCCGAGTTCTCAGGATAAGTCATGAAATAGGAAAGCCATGAAATAATCAAAGCAAATGAAAAAATTAAGTGGAGTTATACTTTTTTTAGTATTCGTATTAAGTAGTTGTTATTACGATAATAAGGAGGATTTATATGTTTACTACAACAGTCAATGTGATACGTCAGCGATTTCATATAGTGTAGATATTGAGCCGATTATTACTGCTCAATGTTTGAGTTGTCATAATTCTACTCTCGCAAATGGAAATGTAATTTTAGAAAATTATGATGACGTAAAAGCATCCGGTCAAGCCGGCAGTCTTTACGGAACGATTACAGCTACAAATGGCTACAGTATTATGCCCGAATCCGGATCAATGATTCAATGTAATATTGATAAAATCGGAGCATGGATAAATGCAGGAATGCCGAATAATTAATTTTTTTCACCTCACCCTCCTTGAAAGCGGAATATGGCCCCTTCTTCTTTTAGGAGAAGGATGGGATGAGGTAAATTGAATACATCTACACAAATCAACATATGAAAAAATCAATCATTCTATCAATAAGTTTGTTCTTGACGATTGCCGTTTTTGGACAAGATAAAGAGTACGTTCAAGGTTTGTTCAGAGGAACACATGTTATTAATGGACAATCCGCAGAAACGCAAGGAGCCGGTGAATTAGATTTTTATATCGGACACCGTTTTGGAGCATTTAATTTAGGTTTTTATGAATGGTTTGGTTTAGATCAAGCCTCCATGAGAACAGAATTTGCTTATGGCATAACAGATTGGTTATCAGTTGGTGTAGGACGAACGACGAACTCTAAAGAATATGATAGTTTCCTAAAAGTTCGAATTCTTCGCCAAAGTAATGTAATGCCGATTTCGATGACTTATAATGGTGGGTTTTACGTCAGCGGAGTTGCTCCGGATCCAAATGTTCCGTTATTATTTCGACATCGTTTATCGTTTTCTAATCAGCTGTTAATTGCTAAAAAAATCAATGATAGACTTTCACTACAAGTAATGCCGACACACGTTCACATTAATTTGGTGGAAAATATAATTGACCCAAATGATTTATTTTCATTAGGAATGGGTGGAAAAATACAAGTCACCAATAATCTTGCATTGACTTGTGAATATTACTTTACGCCTGATGCCTTTTTATTAACAGGAAATACTCGACCGTTATCTTTCGGTTTGGATATTAATACTGGAAATCATGTTTTCCAATTGCATTTTACGAATACAATGGGCATGCAGGAAAAAGCGATTATTGGAAATACAACAGGAAGTTGGGTAAACAGGGATATTATGTTCGGATTCAATATGGTACGAACGTTTAAATTGAGAGGAACAAGGTATTAGACAATTAGGAATTAGGAATTAGGAATGTTGAATTAGGAATAATTTTGACCGTTTTATTACGGGGAAAGCGATAGTGAACTTTTGGTTTGCTATCGCTTTTTTGTATCAAGTAATGCCATTTTTTAGTTTGTTTGGAAAAGGTTTAATTTGAATACTTCCAATTTGGATTGTCTGGAGGTGGAGGCGGACCACTTTGTAAGAATTCTAAATTATTGTCATCCAATATGTTATAGAGCCTATTATTGGATTCATAAGGAGGAGTTAGCGTACTTTCATCTTCTAAATCTGTCAACGCATCAATTTTACCTTTTTGTAATTGGTCAATATCTATAAGTTTGTAATTACAAGGTAATTGACCACCATAAACCGTAATTATTTTATCTCTAAATCTAAAAAAACCATTTGTGCTTTTACTATTATAATAGTTGAAATCTGACTGTAACGATATTCTACAATCTAAATATTCATCATGGAAACTAATCGAAAAGGATGTATGATGACGAACTGTTGATGTTGAGTTTGCAATACTATCTCGTTCTTGAATAAAATTATCTAATTTTTCTAAAATATGAATATCAACAAATGCTTCGTTTCCTTCATATTTGCTTTGACAACTTGTAAAGACCACAAAAAATAAGAAGATAATTTTTATATAAATAGAAGATATCATATTCATGGGTTTTTGATTTTTAGTAATTGATTAGTAATATTGAGTAACGAAAACGGGGACTAATATAATTCATTATTTATGTGTTAGGTCACATTTTTCTCTAGAAGTCTATCTTTTTTTATCTAAAAATTGGGCTTTTTGTGATGCCCGATGTTAGTGATGTCGTCCTTTTGTGGTTTTTTTTAATCTTTAAACTCGTTTTCTTATGCCGCAGTCGTTGTCTAAGGTTTATGTTCATATCGTATTTAGTACGAAGCATCGTCATGATTTTATAGATGAAGCGATAGAGGAAGAATTGTTTACTTATTTGGGTGGTGCTTGTAGAGAGCAAGGTTGTAAACCAGTTCGAGTCGGCGGTTATCGAAATCATGTCCATATCCTATGTACGCTTTCTCGGACGATTACACAGGCAAAACTTTTGGAAGAAATCAAAAAGGAATCCTCAAAGTGGATGAAAGAACAAGGCGAAGCCTACGAGGATTTTTATTGGCAAGATGGCTACGGTATTTTTTCTGTGAACCCTCGTCAGATTGATATTGTCGAGCGCTATATCATTAATCAAAAGGAACATCACGAAAGACAAGGTTTTAAAGATGAATTCCGAAGATTCCTAAAAAGGTATAAAGTACCGTATGATGAAAAATACGTATGGGATTAAAAACGCGATAGGATAAAACGAATATAAAAGCCCCAAAGGGGCGACATCATTAACATCGGGCACCAGCCGATGAATACACGAACATCGTCGGATGAATACACGAATGTCGAATATCATCCGATCACGAATACATCGAACTCGATTAACGTTCCTTATGAATTCACGTATTTATCGGGATTCCCTCGATGCTGATGATGTCGCCCCGTTGGGCTTTTTTATATTTATAGATTAACGCTCGAATGTTAGGCGTTCCCCTTTTTTACTTTCGTCAAATTTGCCATTTGTATAGGCAATATGACCACTCACAATCGTCGTGTCGATCGAACCTTTAAAAGTATGCCCTTCGAATGGTGACCAACCACATTTGTAATAAAGATTATCCTTGGAAACTTCCCATTCCTTATTCAAATCAACTAAAACTAAATCTGCCCAATAACCTTCTCGAACATAACCACGTTTTTCTACTTCAAAACAAATCGCAGGAGCATGACACATTTTTTCTACGATTTTCTCCAAACTGATTTTTCCTTCATGATAAAATTCCAACATCACATTCAAAGAATGTTGTACCAAAGGAACGCCAGACGGAGTATTGAAATAAGTTCCTGACTTTTCATCCCAAGTGTGTGGCGCATGATCGGTTGCGATAATATCTAAGCGGTCATCTAATAATGCAGGCATTAAAGACTCTTGATGTTCCTTGCCTTTTATCGCAGGATTACACTTGATTTGTGTACCTTTTGCAGCATAATCATCGGCATTAAAATAGAGGTGATGTACACAAACTTCTGATGTAATTCGTTTTTCAGCCAATGGAATATCATTACGGAATAAATCCAATTCTTCCTTAGTTGAAATATGTAAAATATGCAAACGGGTATTGTATTTTTTTGCCAACTCAATTGCTAAACTTGAAGACTTATAACAAGCCTCGACATTACGAATCACAGGATGTAAATGAATTGGAACTTCCTCACCATATTCTTCTTTAAAAACAGCCATATTTTTACGAACGGTTGCTTCATCTTCACAATGTGTTGCAATCAACATTTTTATTTGAGAAAACAATTTCTCTAGTACTTCTCGGTCATCAACCAACATGTTTCCTGTACTTGAACCCATGAAAATCTTTAACCCACAAACCGTTTTTGGGTCGGTTTTTAGAGCTTCTTCCAAGTTGTCATTCGACGCTCCCATGAAGAAAGAATAGTTTGCCAATGACCTTTCAGCGGCAACATCATATTTTTTTTGTAGCAATTCTTGCGTTAAAGTAGCCGGTTTTACATTCGGCATTTCCATAAAAGAAGTTGTGCCGCCGGCAACGGCTGCACGAGCTTCCGTATAGATTTCTGCTTTATGCGTCAAGCCTGGTTCTCGGAAATGCACTTGATCATCAATGACGCCGGGCATCAAATATTTATCGGTTGCATCAATTGTTGTATCCGCATTCTCCGTTAGGCTTTCGCCAATTTTATCAATTTTTCCATTGACAATAAAAACATCTTTCGTTTCAATTTTGCCTTCATTAATAACGTGGGCATTCTTTATAAGTATGGATTTCATTTTTATTCGATATTTGGAAATCATAAGAAAATCGTTCAACGATTGAACCTAGACTTAGCCCTTCTCTTCTTTTTAAGGGATAGGTTGAGAGAGGATTCACACGAAAGGACGATTTTCTTATGATTGCCATCGTATTTAGTATTCGGTATTATTTTACCGAATATCAAAAAAATTTATAAAAAAAAGGCTGTTTCTAAATTTAGAAACAGCCTCACTATCAATATTTTATATTGAAATTAGAACGATAAAATAATCTATAGCTCATAATTTGTAATTTAATTAGCCATTAATAACTCGGTTGACTGCATCTGCTGCTTCTTTCAACAAAATTACAGATTGTACCTCCAAGCCAGAATTATCAATTAGTTTTTTAGCGATGTCAGCGTTTGTACCTTGAAGACGAACGATGATAGGAACACTAATGTTACCCATGTTTTTGTAAGCGTCAACGACACCTTGAGCCACACGATCACAACGAACGATACCACCAAAGATATTGATTAAGATAGCTTTTACGTTTTCATCACGTAAAATGATACGGAAAGCATTTTCAACACGTTCTGCATCTGCGGTTCCTCCAACGTCTAAGAAGTTGGCAGGAGAACCACCTGATAATTTGATGATGTCCATCGTTGCCATTGCTAAACCAGCTCCGTTTACCATACAACCTACGTTACCATCTAATTTCACGAAGTTCAAACCGAAAGATTTTGCTTCTACTTCTGTTGGATCTTCTTCAGACTCATCACGAAGTGCAGCCAAATCCTTATGGCGGAATAATGCGTTTTCATCTAAAGTTACTTTAGAATCCACAGCGATTACACGGTTATCAGAAGTTTTCAAAGCAGGATTGATTTCAAACATACTTGAATCACTACCGACAAACGCAGTATATACTTGAGTAACAAATTTTGCCATTTCTTTGAACGCCTTTCCGCTTAAACCTAAGTTAAATGCGATTTGACGAGCTTGAAAACCTTGTAAACCCATACGAGGATCAATCCAAACTTTATGGATTAATTCTGGTGTGTTTTCAGCAACTTCTTCAATGTCCATTCCACCTTCTGTAGAATGAATGATGACATTTTGTTTTTTATCTCTATCCATTAATACAGAAATGTAAAACTCCTTTGGCTCACTTTCGCCTGGACCGTAAACATCTTCTGTAACTAATATTTTTTGAACAAACTTACCCGGACCATCAATCCCACCTGGAGTTTGAGGCGTTTTTAACATCATACCTAAGATGTTAGAAGCGTGTTGTTTCACTTCGTCAAGGCTTTTTGCCAATTTTACGCCACCACCTTTTCCACGCCCACCAGCATGAATTTGAGCTTTCACGACGTGCCAACCAGTACCAGTTTCTTCTGTTAATTTCTTTGCAGCATCTACCGCTTCTTGAGGAGTATCCGCAACGATACCACGTTGAATTGCAACGCCATAGCTTGCTAAAAGCTCTTTTCCTTGATATTCGTGTAAATTCATACGATGATTATTATATATTTTTATTTGATGTGTTAGTGAAATATCAAAAACAGTATAGATCAATTGCCGCAAATATAGGAAATTAGAATTTGAGAACAAACTTTAGATATTACTATTGTTGAATAAAATAAACTGACTGGTCTATTTGGGTCAGGTCATCTAATTCTGCATAGATTTAGGGCGTGTTAAAAAGAGAAAATTTGCAATAGATTAAATGTGAAAATTCAGTAGCGTAATTTTTTGAATTTGCGTTTGGATTTAATATTTTTTTTGAGACGGTACTAAAAAAAGGTCAAAAATGTATTTTTGTTATATAAATAATTAGCTATAAATATTTGATTATTAAATGTTTATAATTTATGTATTCGTCAATGCATTCAAAAAAACCTTTTTCAGTAGAGCTTTCAAAAAAATAAGTATGAAAGAGGAGCATTTACTGGAAAGTAAGCGTTTCGTTATTTTTTTAATTTCATTTTCTTAATTAGTAATAGCCTGATCGCTTTAACGATTACGTTTTAACGATAAAATACCTGATTTCACAAGCCTGATCTTTAATAATTTCCAGCACATCAAAATCTCATTTTTCAAATGAACATTTAAGGTGAGGATATGAATTATTGCCTTTTATGAAATATATCGACGAATTAAATCTTACAACTTAGTTGATTAAAGCATTTTTAGGAGTAGAAAAGTTGGTGAAAAAATTAAGAGTCGATTCTAAACTAAAAAGGGAAATAAGGTGAGAATAATTACTTTTTGCGATTATAAAAGTAAGCAATATATTGTTTTAATATGGTTTACTTTTAAAGCAATATGTTTTAAAATTACACTTTTTATGACCTTTGGGTCATTTTTTTCAAAAAAATGGAAACTTTTTGAACAAAAAAGTGGTAGAATGTGGAGAAAAGTGGGAAAAGTATGTACTTTTGAATTGTAAGAATTTTAGCAAAAAAACATGATTCAACTTCAAGGAGAATACGATTGTAAAGTAGATGTGAAGGGCCGATTTCGGTTACCTTCTCAATTGGTTCGTCAATTAGGCGAAGTTAAAGAAGCGTCTTTGCATATAAACAGAGGTATGGAGAAGTGTTTAACCTTGTATCCAGATGAGGTTTGGCGAAAAATTACGGCAGAAATTAATACTCTAAATCTTTTTGGTACAAAGAATCGAAAATTTGCAAGGTATTTCTACCGTGGAGCGACAGAATTAACGGTAGATAGAAGTGATAGGGTCTTGATTCCAAAATCTTTGGCGGAATACGCAGGAATCGAAAATGATATTGTTTTATTTGCTTATCACAATCGAATTGAGGTTTGGTCAAAAGACAATTATGAAGATATGCTGGATGACGAACCGGAAGAGTTTGCTAATTTGGCAGATGAAGTAATGGTAAAAGCTTTTGATAAAGATTAAACAAAAACTATGAACGAAGAACATTATCACGAGCCAGTCATGCTGAAAGAATGTTTGGATGGTTTAGTAATTGAGCCGGACGGCATTTATGTTGATGTTACTTATGGCGGTGGCGGACATTCAAAAGCGATTTTAAATCAATTGGGCGAAAATGGTCACCTTTTTGGTTTTGATCAAGATATTGACGCAACAACGCAACTAATTCAAGATGACCGATTAACTTTCGTACAACATAATTTTCGCTTCTTGAAGCGATTTTTAAGGTTAGAAGGAGTGACGCAAGTAGATGGAATTTTAGCCGATTTGGGTGTTTCATCACATCAATTGAATGAAGCAGAACGAGGATTCTCCTATCG
>CAWVWD010000075.1:0-11689 GCA_963933585.1 uncultured Saprospiraceae bacterium | reverse complement strand
ATATTTGATAAGTGACTTTCCTAATTATCCAAACTTTTTGCATACTTCAATATTGCTTTTTCATACGCTTTCGCAATTTCTACGATTCGACTTGGAATCATTTCACCTTCAAAGTTAAAATCTCGTTCATTCAGGCGGAGTACTTCACTTTTATGATCTTGAAAAAGTGGTTCTGCATAACAAAGTGTGCCATAAATTCTACCTGAAAGAGCTAGATTACGTGCGTAAACGCCTTGATAATTTGTTCTAATTCCGATGGCATTAACATATTTTTGCGTGCTATTTCCAGGCAGGATGGGAATTTCACAATCCTCTCGCAAATACTCCAAAACATCACTACTAAACTTCGCTGATTCCTCAATATCATCCGTTACTAATAATCGCAACAAGTTAAAACGACGTTCTTTACTGAATAATTCGCCTTTCATGTAAGCACCGCCAGTGAATGCCATACTGTATTGTGTGCGACAGGGTTTTTTCCATGGCCGATTTCCTCCATCCACATTATAGTGCATAATCATCGTTAAATCTGGGCGAAACGCATTCACAATTTTGACTCGTTCATCATTATCCTTATGACGAAAATATCGCCAAAACATTCTACTTTTATCCGGCTTTTCTTCTTGACTGTCAAATCGCTCATACCAAGTATCGTAATCCATTCCGAAAGCCGTTTTTCCATATTGATGGGTCGTCATCACGATAGCGCCGTGTTTTTCCAATTGTCGATGTAAATAATTCGAAGTATGCCAAGCTAAATCTGCTTCCCAAAAAGATACCTCTTCCCCGGAATACTTCATCTCAATATACTTTCCTTCCAACTTTGCTGTTTTCAAATCTCCAGCAATATGTCCAGCATCCAAAGCAATGCGTAAACCTTTTAATGGCTGTTCGGATGTTGGTTCAAATTTTGAAACGGCAGCCCTTTCTGTTGGCTTTGGGAAATTCACGACGAATCTTGGATGATCATAATTCTCATACATATCAAAAGCCATCGCAGGATCTATTTCACAGATATTTTTGAACCGTTCCAAATCTCCCCAGGGTAGAATGAATTCATAATCATAATCTTCCCAAGCAGTTTGAGATTCATAAAGCTTAATTCCATCATCATCAATCCGAACTTGATTATAAATCTCAGCATCTTTCACCAAGTATCGAGCGAGTTGTAATTGATACCTATCTTTCAATGCAGAAATATTAATTTGCTCCTGTGGACTACAGTTAAAGATTCCTAACAGTATAACGGTGATAACCAATGTGCGAATATTCAACATACTTTTATCTATAAATTGTGAGTAACGAAGTGAACTATAAATCATTTATTAAATATTGTAAAAAGATGCCGGACACTTCATTATAACTATTTTAAGGATAAATATACAGACTCGAATTTCATTCAAAAGCGTCCGACACCATCTACCCGAAAGTAGTTTACCCAAAGTATTACAAAATACTTTATATTAGAATAATTCAAAAGTGTTTTTACCTTTTTTATTAATAAATGGTGAAAAATAAGGTCAGAATGGGCTTTCTGACTTAGAAAGGGTATTAAATTGATAAGTTCTGAAAATTTAGTCTACAATAAATTTTAATTAAATACACGTATTATTTAACAAAGAAAAAGCGGCATAATTTCTAAAATTAGAAATCATGCCGCTTCCTTAAAAAAGGATATTAAAAGCGTAGGTAACAATTCATTAATTTCCCCTAATAAAACCAATTGGATGTGCTATCGACTTATCTCCAAACACCATTGGTGTTTGACAATCATTCGTATAAAAACTCACATTCACTTGTACATACTCAAATAATTCATTGATTCGAATAATATTATCATTGTCGATATTCGCTGCACCTTTCAAACCTTTAATCAAAAAATGACTAAAAATCCCTTGACGCAAATCTCCATTCTCAATAGAACTTTGACCTTCTTTTGAAGACATGAAAAGAACCAAACCACCTTCGCTATCATGAATTGCTTCATAATAATTTCTCATCAAATTTTGATTATTGTTTCCTTTAGAGGCCGTTAATCCACCAGAATAACAAGCATCTGCAATTATAATTTTAGACTTCGCTTTACTTCCTTTCAAAACACTTAAAAGCTCTTTATACTTCAATTGATTTTCAATACCATCAGAATCAATTGGTAAGAATGACCCAGGCAAACCATGTCCTGAAAAGTAAAATATCAATACATCCTCAGGTGAAGCTTTATCTGAAAAGGCTGATAATGACTCCATAATATTAACTTTTGTCGCATTTTCATCTATCAATAACCTAATCTGCTCATCTTGAATAGCACCGCCTTCGGGACTTTTTAAGAAGCTATGGAAAAGATACGCATCATCATCGGGAAAATTTAAAGGTTCCATTCCTTTGGTATATCTTGCCGCACCAATAATAATTGCCCATATTTTCCCTAATTCTGCTTTTGCTATTTCATTTTCTAAACGGATATCTTCAAATTTGAGTATGTTATTGTCAGTTACATAATCTCCATTTATCTCACTACCATTTTGACTTTCGTCTATGTCGTAATAAAGAATATCTTCTTCATTAAAGTTATTTTTATTCCAAAAGCCTGCATAATTTTTATGCTCGTTATAGTAACAAATTCCATAACCATCTGCTGCTGCAGCTTGAAACTCACCATCATACATCGTGTAATCATCATAAATATAAATACCTTTTCCATCCGTACAATCTCCAAAACGACAACCCTTCATGTCATCGTTAGTTGCTTGAACAATCTGATTATTATCCCAGATTCCTCTGATGGTTTGAGTAGCCTTAAAAAAGACGCCTTCGCCTTGTTTATAGCCATCTTTGAATTGTCCAATATGTTTATCACCATTCGAATAGTATTGCCAACCGTAGCCATTTATTTTCCCTTCTATAAATTGCCCAATCATCTTACTTCCATCACTTAATACCCTCATACCAAAACCATTACCTGTAGCTTCAATATTTCGAATCCCATCCCTTATTGGATCAATAATAGAATCTTTCCTATTAAAATTTTCAATAAAAGGTTTCAACTCTATATCATTAACCAATAAGTATCTGTTTGCACTTAGCTCTGTACAGATAGATAACATAAAAAATAAAATAAATAATTTGAAAAATAGTGCCATTTTTAGTGCGTTTATGAAATAAGTCAGTCACTAATAAGTAATTTAATAACACAGTAGGATGGAGTACTCAAAGACAATTTAGTGCTTAAATTTTGATTTAACTAAATAATTTAGTTCGTTAGTTAATTGATTAGTTCGGTTGTTATCTAAATTAAATTCTTGATTGATTGATTGATTTCAGTTGTTTCTTAGTAAAAGTATAATATAATGATAGTATTTAAATGTAATAAATTAAAACAAAAAACAATATCTAATGTGACATTATTCTCAGACAAAAAAAAGGCATATCCTATAATATAATCTTTTTATATATTCTAAAAAAGTTGATATCAAACGATATACATATATAAAATTAAAGAATTGTATATATTTATATGTATATAAAAACGTTAATCGTGACAGGTCTTTTGCATGGCTAGTATTAAATTTTATCATACTATATACTATGTGTACCCATTAAAAATATAAAAAGGGTACTGATTTGAAAAACCAGTACCCTTTTTATATTTTTAATAATAAGTAATTACTATATATAATTTACCTCCTAACTCTTCGATTATAAGCGATTAAGCCCAACAAATTGCTTACTCCGGCTCGAAACCAAGGATAATATTGAACTTACCATATTCTGTTAATCCTGCATCAACTCCTAAGTTCTTATCGAAACCAATACCGTAATCAAACCCTAATGTACCGAACATCGGTAAGAATACACGTAAACCAAGACCTGTAGAACGTTTCAGATCGAATGGATCATATTTGCTCAAGTCATTCCAAGCATTACCACCTTCGAAGAATCCCAAAACATAAATCGTTGACATTGGATTCAATGAAATTGGATAACGTAATTCAAGAGTGAACTTGTTATAAGCAGCAGCTCCACCTTGATTATTCTCTACGTTAGCTTCCAAATCATTCACATCGTAACCTCTTAATGCAATGATGTCTTTACCCTGAATACCCGCAAAGTTTGAAATTCCATCTCCACCTAACTCAAAACGCTCGAAAGGAATCGTCCCAATAGCGTCATTATATGAACCTAACAAACCGATTTTTGCAGAAGCGCGGAAAACGAACTTATCAAAAACAGGAGAATACCATTCTGCTGCGATTTTCCACTTATGATATTCTAACCATTTGAATTTCTCACCAATCTCCATACTTGCATAGTCCGTATTTTTATCTCTAAATAAAGAGTAAGGAATAGAAGCCTGGACACCTAAAGTAATCCGAGAACCACTTCTTGGAAAAGTCGGATTATCAATCGAGTTACGAGAGAAAGTCTGATTCAAACTTAAATTATTGAAACTTCCTTTGGTAACAGGAACTCCATCAGAAGAGAAACCACTATAATTACTAATATTGATATTTTGATACGTAATTGAAGTATTAGATACGAAGAAATCATCCGGCCATTTCAAACGAGTTCCGATACCAACCGAACCACCCGTAATCGCTAATGAACTCGGCTCAAACACACCGTTTACCAATAATTCACCACGATAGAAACGAGTATGATAAGCTGCTAACGTAAATGAATTTGGTTTCTTTCCACCTAACCAAGGTTCCGTGAAAGAGAAATTATACGCTTGATAGAACTGACCATTAGTTTGTCCACGAAGGGATAAACGCTGACCATCACCTTGTGGTAACGGACTCCAAGTTTCTTTCTTCGCAATATTACTTAGAGAGAAATTATTGAACGTTACACCTAATGTACCAATTACACCACGACCAAGTCCACCCCAACCTGCTGATAGTTCCAGCTGATCTGATGATTTCTCAACCACACCGTATTCGATATCAACTGTTCCATTTTGTTGATTTACAGGCGTTCCGATAGATAACTGCTCCGGATCAAAATATCCTAAATTCGTAATCTCCCGTTGTGAACGAATAATATCTGAACGACTAAATTTTTGACCAGGTTTTGTTCTCAACTCACGGCGAATTACTTCCTCATGTGTTCTATCATTTCCTGTTATTGTTACATTATTAATTGTCGCTTGTGGTCCTTCAAATATACGAATCTCCAAATCCACAGAATCATTCTCAATCGTTAGTTCCGTAGGATTTACTTGGAAGAATAAATATCCATTATCCATATACTGAGAACTTACATCACGACTATCTTCGCTAAATTGTAAACGTTGATCCAATAAAGCTTGATTATAAATATCTCCTTTTGAAATTCCCAAAAGTTGAGCTAACGTTTCATTTGTATAAATAGAGTTTCCTTTCCAAGTTATATCCCGAAAAAGATATTGGTTTCCTTCATCAATTGTGATTTCCACAATCAAACTTTCTCCTTCCGCATCTCTATAGATACTATCTTTTGTGATTTTCGTATCCCGAAAACCTAAAGTATTATAAAATGCAATAATTGCATTTTTATCTGTTTCGTAATCCTCATCAACCATCTTAGAAGAAGAAAAAATCTTCTTTTTCCAAGACGTATTTTCCATTTGCTTACGCAATTTTCTATCAATAATATTATCATTTCCAGTAAAAATGATATCTGCAATTTTTATACGATCACCTCTTTCTACATCAAAAACCAAACGAATACTGTTTTGAAATAAAGAATCCGGTAATTCTTCTACCGTTGTCCTTACATCCAAATACCCCTTTCCTGTAAAAAAGTTATTAATTGCATTAATTGCATTTATTTTTACGCTTTCTGTTACAATCGCACCTTTTAATAAGTAACGGTCAACTTCACCGTTCAAATCATCATGGTAAGACTTTTTGACACTTTTGTAAGAATATCGAGAAAGCTTAGAACGCTCTTGTACTCTAATGTTTAAGAAAATCACATTACCAATTTTCTTAGTAATTGTAATCTCAATATCCGTAAAAAGACGTAAACGCCACAAAGCTTTAATGGCTTTAGGGACATCATCACCGGGTACTTTAATCGTCTTTCCGACTGTCAAACCTGAAATTGCAATGATGGCATTTTCATCCGTATTCTCATTTTCAGAAACGGTAATTCCTCCAATCTCAAACTCATTCTCAATCGTATAATCAACAGAGGGTTTCTGTGCGAAACCGGTTACTGCGAACATTGTCAGTAAGGTCACACTAAAGAGCAATTTTTTCATGTATCGTATTGAATTTATTCGGGTAGGTTTTATAATAAAATCAACAATTCGCTGAATAATACGGCCAACTGTCAACTAAAAAACGCCTACTTTCCCTTATTTTAAAGTTACTGAACGCCTTATTTTTTCCGTTCGCTGCTAAATCCTAATTTATTTAATAGAATTCTAAAAGGCTTATGAACGACAAACGCTCAGAGATAGAAGTCATTTTGAAATGTCTCCTGTCTAAATTTTATAGTCGTAGTTGGTTATAATTTAAAAGTATCGTACACTGATTACTCCGTAATCTGCTCACTCGTTTTCCCGAAACGACGTTCTCTATTTTGGAAATTCAGAATTGCTTTATAAAACTCTTCTCTATGAAAGTCAGGCCAAAATACAGGTGTGAAGTATAATTCTGCGTAAGCTAATTGCCAAAGCAAGAAATTACTAATCCGAGTTTCACCACTTGTCCGAATCATCAATTCAGGATCAGGAATACCAGAAGTGCTCAATGCTGCATCAATAGTTGCATTATCAATAGCATTCACCTCTAATTCACCATTTTTAACCGCACTTGAAATCTCTTTTACCGCCTCAATAATTTCCCATTTAGCACTATAATTTAAAGCCAAAGTCAAAGTCATTCGCTTATTATCCTTTGTCTTTTCTATAGCTTCCAACAGTTCCTTATGACATTGTTTCGGTAATTGAGCTAATTCGCCGATAGCGTTTAACTTCACATCATTCTTCATCAATGTTTTGATTTCCGTCCGAATCGTATTCACCAAGAGCGTCATTAATGCGTTTACTTCGAACTTAGGTCTCCCCCAATTTTCCGTCGAAAAAGCATATAATGTCAAGTATTCGACACCTAATTCCGCAGCTGCTTCGGTTACTTCACGTACAGATTTTACGCCGCTGTGATGCCCGAAAACACGAGGTCTTCCCTTCTCTTTCGCCCATCGTCCGTTACCATCCATAATGACTGCAACATGACGAGGTAATCTATCCGTATCAATCTGATTTTTCAAGTCCATTCTTGTGCAAACATACCTTTTTCAAAAAACGCTGCAAGTTACAAAAAACTATTAGTTAATTGGTTGATTGCTTATTCGTTAATGGTTAATTGTTAATTGTTAATCTTGCGATATGGCTCAAATACCCTTTATTATTTCTAGAAAAACAAGAAAACCTTGTAAGAAAGTAAGTTCTTACAAGGTTTTTATATTATGAATTTCACGTTAAACAGTTAACGATGAACCAATAATTGTTAATGGTTAGGAACTCAATTCAAAGAGATCGCAGGCATCGCTACGACTTGATTATTAAATGTTAACTTAAAAATATCAAATTGAAAAAAATCAAAAAGCGGTAGCATTTGCAAAACTTCAATAACCTCTTCTTCTGTATCTTCATTCACAACCATCCAAAGCTTAGAGCGTTCCAATGAGAGGACATAACTTCCTACCTTATTCTTTTGCATTAGTTCTGTAATCTTTTCTTGTTGCTCCGGAACAAGCGGCATAATTTCTGGAAAATCCTGCTTATTAAATTTTATTTCAACCATGAATTGTTTCATAAGTATCTTATTTTTTTTGAAATCCGACATAAAGATATTTTATAAATCTCCTATAAAATACCTCAACATCTAAATTCGTACTTTATCTTTATAACCTAAGGAATATATTTTCAACCCTTTTCGCACCAAATTGTTGTATCGACTCGAAGAATTAAAGTATATTTAATTCTTCCGTAAAAAATTTATTGGTACAATATAATGAAAAAGGCCAATTATTATTCCATTATCTAATTTTTAAATAATCAAAGTCAAACTGACAAAAATCAATGACAGTTTGACGATTTCAAGAGAATAAGCAGAAGTCAATACATAATTTATGAGAAAGATACTTATCTTAATTTCAATCATCGCACTTTTCGCAGCTTGTGATTCCAGTTCAAAAATGACTAAAAGTAGTTCCTCTTCACACGCCTATCCGCCTTCCGAGGATTTTGATTTAACAAATTCAGATACAAAAGCTATCTTGATAGCGAATCAAGTTATGAATGCACAAGGAGGTTATGAGAATTGGAAAAATACACATTATATAACATGGACTTTTTTCGGAGAACGAACCTTACTTTGGGATAAGTTCACTGGTGATGTTCGGATAGAAATGAACAAGGATTTAAAAAATACGATTATTGTTAATATCAATACAGGAATCGGAAAAGCAGAAAAAGATGGTGTCGAAGTAACGGACAAAACGGAATTAGAAAAACTATTAAATATCGGTAAATCGGTTTGGATAAATGATAGTTATTGGTTAGTCATGCCTTTCAAACTGAAAGATTCTGGCGTAACCTTGAAATATTCAAAAGAAGGAAAAACGGAAGATGGAAATGATGCGGATATTTTGGAATTAACCTTCAAGAATGTCGGTGATACACCGGATAATAAATACGAAGTTTTTGTGGATAAATCCACAAAACTAGTTACTCAATGGGCTTTTTTTAAAACTTATGAAGCCGAAACAGCACAATTTATTACGCCATGGAATGATTATGAATCTCACGGAAAAATCTTACTTTCGGGCAATAGAGGAAAAGGTAACTTGACAAATATTGCGGTAAGAGAAAGCGTAAAAGAGACGGTTTTTAGAGAATTGTAACGAAAAAATAATCAAATAAATTGACAGATACAGACTACCAACAAGTGATGCCGACTTGGCCACAAGATCCCGGGATTTACAAATTTGTAAATCCTGAGGGAACGATTTTGTATGTCGGAAAAGCGAAAAACCTAAAGAAACGATTAATGTCGTATTTCGGTAATCGCAAAGACAGGCGACAAAAAACGAAAGCTTTAGTTCGGAATGCACATCATGTGGAATATACGATTGTAGAAACCGAACAAGATGCTTTGCTTTTGGAAAGTACCTTAATAAAAAGGTATCAACCTCGCTATAATGTACAGCTCAAAGATGGGAAGTCGTATCCGTACATTTGCATTAAAAATGAACGTTTCCCACGAGTTTTTATCACTCGAAAAATCGTTCGTGATGGCTCAGACTATTTTGGACCATATGCTTCCAAAAACCGAGTTTATACAATATTAGATCTAATTAAAAATCTTTTTCCACTTCGGAATTGTACGTTTAATTTGTCGGAAGACAATATTAATAACGGAAAGTTCAAAGTCTGCTTAGAGTATCATATCAAGAACTGTAAAGGAGCTTGTGCTAGACACGAAAGTGAAATGGCGTACAATCGTAAAATTAGCGAAATTAAGAATCTTTTGAAGGGAAACTTTGCATCTGTCCGAGCATTGTTAAAAGAGGAAATGCAAGAATTTGCAGCGGATTTAGAATTTGAAAAAGCACAAGAACATAAGATTAAGTTGGATGCTTTGGAAGATTATCAAGGTAAATCGACGGTTGTAAATCCAAAAATTCAAGATGTGGATGTATTTTCTATTGAAACGGATGAAAAATTGGCGTATGTCAATTATTTGAAAGTCGTCAATGGTGCGATTATTAATACGTACACTTTGGAAATGTCCCCAAATTTGAATGACCAAAAGGTAGATTTATTAACTTTCGCAATGCAAACTTTACGAGAAAAATTCCATTCAATTGCGCCCGAAATTCTCGTTCCTTTTGAAGTGAAATTTCCTGACGAAAATGTGGAAGTCGTTGTACCAAAAATTGGCGATAAGCGAAAATTAGTCGATTTATCCTTAAAAAATGTCACGTATTTCAAACTTCAAAAGCAGAAGCAGGAATTGGCTAAAATGGGCAAACAGCAAAGTAGCGAACGGATTTTGATAACGATGAAAAAAGATTTGCAAATGAGCGAATTGCCTCGACATATTGAGTGTTTCGATAATTCAAATATTCAAGGTTCGCATCCCGTTTCATCTTGTGTCGTTTTTCGAGATGCCAAACCATCGAAGAAAGAATATCGACATTTTCACGTCAAAACAGTCGTTGGGCCAAATGATTTTGCATCAATGGAAGAAGTCGTTTTTCGACGTTATAAACGAATGTTGGCCGAAGGAAAATCGCTACCGAATTTAATTGTTATTGATGGTGGAAAAGGTCAACTGAGTTCAGCTGTTAAAAGTTTGAAAGCATTAGGAATATTGGAACAAGTAACGATTATTGGTATTGCTAAAAAATTAGAAGAACTATTTTATCCAAATGATAATGTACCTTTATTCTTGAATAAACGCTCGGAAAGTTTGAAAGTGATTCAACAAGCTCGTGACGAAGCACACCGTTTTGCAATCATATTTCACCGTCAATTACGGTCTATTGATATGATTCAAACCGAATTGACGAAAATAGATGGAATCGGTGAAAAAACGGCAGATAAGTTGTTGACACATTTCGGTTCAGTAGAAAAAGTAAAAACGGCATTATATAGTGAGCTACAAGAAGTTGTCGGGAAATCGTCTGCTACAAAAGTTTTGAACTATTATAAAATAGATTAAGTTTAAAATCAATCGACATTTCGAATCACTGTAATAATGTTAAAGTTGAATTTCTGCTTGAACTTGCTTCGATATTTTAATCGCGGATTTTCAATTTTTTATTATAAAAGTAGTAATTTTACAAGGAACTAAATTTTTGCAAAAAACCTGCGGAAACTTGCAGTAGAAACCGAAAACTCATGTTTGAAAAAATAAGAGCATACATTCTCGTACAACACGAAGTCAGTGACTTTGAATTATGGAAAAAAATTTTTGAAAAAAATGATCCTCGCTGGGAAACCGCAGGAATGAGATTAATGCACCTTTTTCATTCTGCCGATAACGAGAATGAAGTCACTATGATATTTGAAGTAGATGACTTAATTATGATGCAAGTTCACCTACAAAGTGGAGCTGTTTTCTCCCGGATGATTGAAGCAGGAATGATTGTCGGTGACGTTAAATTTGATATTTTAGAAAAGGTTAAGTAACTTAACGCCCTTGATTGACTGTCGCCGATAAATTGATAGTCTGCAAAGGTTGATAAAATGGTTAGTATTTTAGAATAGTAACTGTGAATTAGGGATTAGGAAGTTAATAAAATAAGGTAGTAGAGTGACTTTTACACTACAGGTACTTAAAAGAAATATTGAAAAAATCAGTATTCCCTTTCTAAGTTTCTGTATTGAAAAAATCATCTTCCACACATTTTATAACTCCTTAATCCCTAATTTTTTTTGTTGAAAATTAAACTAAATTGAAGTAATTATTAAAAATCATAATATTACTGTGTTCATAATTTTTATTATCAAAAAACAGACAACTTTAAATAAACTCACAAATTTAATATATTAAAATCCGTTTTCAATATTTGAAAAATACTATTTATATGAAACAACGAATTACACTTTATACCATTCTACTGAGTAGCTGCCTGATGTTAATGGGCATTCCTCAAGCGAAAGCAAGCCACATTATGGGAGGTGACATTA
>CAWVWD010000074.1:0-11762 GCA_963933585.1 uncultured Saprospiraceae bacterium | reverse complement strand
TATTTACTGAATAAAATTCTTCTCCATACTTTTCTCCACTTTAAAATTCATCAACTGAGCCATCATTCCTGCTCTTCGTTTCGCTTCGTCCGCCACATCGCCTTCAAACAAACTATTGATATTTTCAATAAAAAGCGTTTCCCATCTGTCAAAATGTTCCTTTTTCAAAGGCACTAATTTATTTAATTCGATATGTTTCACCATTATATTTCCTCGATAAGATGCTTCACCCAATAATATTGAAGCCCAAAAACGATACATTTTAGGCAAATGATGCACCCATTTTCCTGCTAATCGTTCCTCGAAAATGTAACCGATTAGTTCATCCTTTTTAGCTTTATTATAAAATGTATTGACTAATTTTTCTACATCTACCCTACTTGTTATATCTGGTTTCATGTTTTTTATTCAATTTGAATTATTATAAATAATTACCCACAAATCTCGTAGAATAAAACCTATATAAAGCGGACATTGAACATTTTTTTGAAGATTATGAAAATAAAATGGATTCCTAATTTCAATATCGAATCTTTTAATTTTGACTGATTTAATTCAAAATATTCATTCCAATCATCAATTAAAAATGCCGATGCTTTATTGATGAAAATCTAATTAAACCAAAGTAAAAATGGAATTCAATAATCAGATTCCTATTTCCTAATCTTACTTTTTGGCTTCCGCCAATCATTCAACCTGTATTCAAAGAAATACCAACTTTTAGTATAATTTTGATTCCGGATTATATAAAAAATAAGATATTGGTAATCAATAAAACAAGAAGAATGGCATTTTTGACTTAAATATTCGATTTTTTTTGGCTAGCAATAATATTCTTAAAGTTATTATAGAAAAATAATAAAGTGAATGATTACTAATATTATCTTTTTTCAGACATGCAAAAAAAGTTATACCTTAGAGTATGTTTAATTTTTTCATCTTTTAGCGTAAAAATGTATCTTTTTCGCTTCGACTTCCTCCTTTTTTTAGCCATAGCTAAGACTATTTCTAAAAAAAATTGATTCGTTAGAACAAAAAAGACATCATTTTATACACTCGAAAACGGATTTCAAACACATATTTAAACTTCACATCAAAGACTACAAAAGATAAATCTATGAATTTAAAAACAGTACTTATCAGCTTATTAATATGCGGGTTTGCGCTACCAGACGCCAATGCACAGGTTGTAAACTTTGAAGAAACTTGGTTGGCATTCTTGAAAGATAATAAGATTTCCAATATCAGCAAGATGCCACAACCTGGAAAAGACGAAACTGAAAACCTTGCAAAATACTGCCTGATGTATGCGAATTCCCGATTCTGTGAAGGGAATTATGCAAGTGCTAAAAATTTTATGCGAAAAATCAAAGACATCGGGGAGACGAGTTATAGTTCGATTCCTGGCTTCAAAGGCAGGCACGATGATTTAAGCGTAAAAATGGAAGCCTACATCAAAGCAGATATGTTATGGAAAAATTTCCTATTGAATAAATCTGTCGATGAAGCAGATTTAGATGCCGCAGAAATGGCGATTCGAGTTTGTGAAAAGGGAACATTAGCGAAGTATTCTTATATGCAGGCACACACCTATTATTGCCAAGGTGATGTGAAAAAATCAAGAGATAGGTTTGAAAATTACACCTTAAAAATTGTTGATAAAACATCTTTAAGAATTGATGATGTCGAAGGTTTGAAGTCTGAAGTAGAGAATATGCGTCAGATTTTTAAAGCGTTGGATATATTGGATAAATCTTGGACAAAATATATAGAAACTGATGTTTCCAATGGTTTCAAAGAGGATTTACCAGAAATGGACTGTTATTCGATTCCTTCGATGAAAGCCTATCTATTGATTGCAGCAGAAGACGTTTGTAAATATGGGGCGGAGAATTTGAAGAAAATTCAACGTTTGAAAAAAACAAATATACACGATATTAATACCGAATTAGCAGAAAAAATTGAATGGCTGGAAGGTGAAGTCGCTACTTATAATGGGGATATCACGGCTTTGAATAAAGCTTGGAAGGAATTTGTTCCAGCAGGAAAGGTTAAAACAAAGCTCGATTTTGATTTGATTTATTGCGAAAAAGAAGCTCAAATCCGTTCGTATTTAATCAATGGAACAATTAACGTTTGTACCTTAGGAAAGGGAATGTTGGGTAAAATTGCAGAAGTTCAAGCAGAACATAATCCGAAACTGACGAGTGTTACAACCGATAAATTGGAAATTCTAAAACAAAAAGTCAATACAATTGATGACAATCTGAAAATTCTGAATAAAAATTGGACAGAATTTTTAGAAAAAGATACGTTGCTGAAAATTGATTTCGCTTATGAATATTGCGATAAAGCAGACGAAATCAAAGCTTATACGATGAATGGTTTAGTGAATATCTGTTCGGAAGGTATGGCGATGTTGGCAAAAATTGAGGTCTGTCAAAAGGAATTTAATCCAGAATTAGAGGACATTTTAATAGAAAAAATTGCCATTCTAAAAACAAAAGCTCCAAAACTCGTTGCGGATGCGGAAAACTTAAAAAAGCTTTGGAAAACGTTTATTGCGAATCAGGATACGTTGACAGAGTCTTACGAATTATCAACTTATTACTGTGATAAAGTGCAACAAATTCAATCTTGGGTTCTGGAAGGAAACTTTGAAAGCTGTGTGAATGGTCAGACTTACTTAGATAGAATTGATGCGTTTCAAAAGATTCATCACGTTATATTAGGTAAAGAATTGGATTGTCGTATTCGTCGTTTAAAAATCAAAGTTTGGGATTGTCGATATTGGGAATTGGTAATGCAAGCACGGAAGGAAACGCACGAAGAAAGAGAGCGTTTTGGTCCAGAATCAACGGCTTCGATGCATGACGATTTGAACGGTGAAGATTTACCTTGCGAAACGACGGTTTCCTATTATCCACTTGGAAATATTGGAATTAAATATGTCATTACAGCCTATTTATGTCAAAATATTGACTTAGCAAAAATGGGTGATCCGGAGTATTACCAAAAAATTGCGACTTGGGTTGATACAGAAGTTTTACAGTATTATTGTGAACCAAATATGCGTTGTAAAGAGGCATTTTTTGTCTATCTGGAAGGTCACACAGATGGAAATCCATTCAGTGGAGCGAGGTATAAAAAGTCTTTAGGTATTCCTAAAGGGACGCCTTTCCGTCATTTGACAAATGAGGAAATTAATAATATTGTTACCGAAAGAGAAATTACAAATTCCTTGAAAAATAATATGGAATTAGGAATCGCAAGGGCTTGGACGGTTAAAAATCAATTGAACTTCATGAACGTTCCAATTAGTATCGGAGCTTATGAACATCCAGTTTCTGAAAAAGGTGGCGAATATCGTCGAATTGTCATTGAATTAAATATGACGAATTTACTATTGGATTTCTATGAAAAATTATTGAATAAATTATTGGAAGAATCGGGTATTGGCGAACGTTTGGAGGAATGTTAATTAGTTGGTAACTAGAATTGATAACTTTACGACCACTTTTTTGCGGTAGTGAAGCTAACTTACGAGCAGAAAATATAAAGGGTTGGTTGCTAAAAGCAACCAACCCTTTTATTGTAAAAACGATACCAATTAACACCTAACTAATCCACTAACTACGCCGAAGGCGCCGAAGCATGGAAATCTTTAAAAATACGTTCTGCGTAATTATCCAATAAATCCAAAATACGTTGGCGTTTTTTATTCGTAATAATCATACCAATATGATAATCTTTTTCCATCGTCCAAACGATTTCTTCATCATTAAATGACGAATAATCTGCCTGATAATCCCGAATCAAAGAAACCACGATTCCTGCGTATTCTTTCTTGACTTTTGGTAATTTATAGATTGTTCCTTCGAATTGTGCAATTTCCAATTTCGCCCATTCTCGCCAAAGTGAAATTCCTGAAGAAGCTTCCACCATTTCTGCCAAATGCGCGCCACCAACTCTTGAAGAAGTTTCTAGGAAATGAAATTCTCCTGTAGAATGTGATTTAATGAATTCCGTGTGGGAAGCACTGAAAACCATTCCGAAAGCTTTCATCACTTCTTGCGTCATTTTACGTAATGCTTTATCATCTTCACCACCAAACTCACAAGTATGTGAACGGAAAATTCCGCCGCCGTGAGCAACTTCAAAAGGTGTATTCAAGTATTGAGAAACTCGTGAGAAGATTAATTTTCCATCTTGAGATAAAGAATCAACGTGATAAACATCTCCTGGCTCAAACTTTTCTACTAAATAATCTTGACGCTTATCGCCCAATGTTTCAATGTGTCGCCATAATTCTTCCGCAGAATGAATCTTTTTAATACCAGTTGCAGACGCTTCTGAACGAGGTTTTACCAACCACGGAGCAGGAACATTCTGTGTATATTCATGAACTTCCGCATCATTAAACAACGCTGAAAATGCAGGAATATTAATCCCAGATTCCTCTGCTTTCGCTCGCATCGCTAATTTATCACGGAAGTATCGAGCCGTCGTTTGACCCATCCCAGGGATACGAAACTCCTCCCGAATCTGAGCTGCACGTTCCACGTCAAAATCATCCAAAGCCACTACTCTATCCACTTTTTTCGAGCGTAAAGTATATGCCAAACCATTAATCAAATTAGTCATATTCCAATGTTGGTCATTATCTTCTTCCACATAGAACATTTCATCAATTGAATCTTGCGGCCAAGGCTCGTCTTTAAGACTTAAAGAAGTCAATAAATAAACGGTTGCACCTTCTGCTTTGGCTTGCTGCATGAATTTCACGCCTTTGAAATAACTGGAAACACAAAGTATTGTCATTGTTAAATTACTTTATTTTATTTTGAATAAAAAATCATTTTCCGAATTTAGTGGCAAAGATAAATCTTATTCTTCAATAATTGTACAAAAAAAATAAACTTATCTAACTGATAATCAATCTTTTGAACAAAACAATATTTGATATTTGATAATTTGGAAAGAACAGAAAATAGATTTTATTAATTTGGAAATATTTAGTTTTTTCGAAATAAACACAAAGTTACATCAGGTTTTCGCAAAGGTGAAAAGTGATTTATTTTCATTCTCTGCGAAACCTTATGCTAAAAAACCTAAGCTCTTTCAATTCTAACCTTCACCGATTTACTAATCGGGGTATGACTCTGTTTTGCAAATTGATTAATCGGAATTAAGGTATTTGCTTCCGGAAAATAACACGCTAAATTGCCTTTTGGAATGTCGTAAGGAACGGCGTAAAAAGTGTTCGCTCGGCGAACTTTTCCATCATATTCGCTCGTCAAATTCACTAAATCTAACTTGTTTAAACCCAATCGATTCATATCTTTTTCATTCATCAATACCACTCGACGTTCCCCTTCAATTCCTCGATAGCGGTCATTTAAACCATAAATTGTCGTATTATATTGATCATGCGACCGAATGGTCATTAATAAAAATTCGTCTAATTTTAAATCATGTTCCGGCAAACCACAAACTGAAAATTGAGCTTTTCCATTAGGTAATTTTGAGAAATCACCTTCTCGAGCATTATTTGGTAAGTAGAAATCATTACCGTCTTTCACTCGTTCATTATAATTTTCGAAACCACCGATTACTTCCGAGATTTTATCTCGAATTAATCCATAATCCGTCGCCATTCCTTGCCAATTCACCAAATGATTGTCACCAAAATAAGCGGTTGCAATATTCGCTACAATATCGGGTTCACTCATCAAATGTTCCGAACTCGGTTCTAAACTTCCTTCCGAACTATGCACTTTTCCCATCGAATTTTCGACCGTAACAAAACGACGTTTTCCGTTTTTAATATCTTTTTCAGAACGTCCCAAAGTTGGTAAAATCAATGAAACTCGTCCGGGAACTAAATGCGTTCTATTTAACTTTGTACTCACCGAAACCGTCAATTCACAATGCTGTAATGCTTCCGCAGTGTATTCTGTATCCGAAACCGCTGAAACGAAATTTCCACCTAAAGCCACGAATATTTTCGCATCGCCTCGGTGCATTGCTTGCACGCAATGAACGACATCATAACCGTGTTTGCTCGGCGGCGTAAAACCGAACGATTTTCCAATTGCATCACTCAATTCCTTGCTTGTCTTTTCAACGATTCCAACCGTTCTATCGCCTTGCACATTACTGTGGCCACGGACAGGACAAGTTCCGCCACCTTCAATTCCAATACTTCCTTTTGCTAATAATAAATTGACACATTCTTTGATATTTTCAACGCCATTTTTATGTTGTGTCAATCCCATTGCCCAACAAATAATAATGCGTTTCTTTGTTGCTAAAAGCTGAACTGCTTTATCAATCTCGGCTTCTTCTACGCCACTTTGCGTTACCAAATCTGATAGAATATGACCATCTAATTCCGCCATCATTTCCTCAAAACCTTGTGTTTGTTCCGCAATGAATTTTTTATCGAAGACGTTTCCGTTTTCATCTTCCAACAAGGCTAATTTTTTCATAATTGCCTTCAATAAAGGCACATCTTGATTTATTTTAACCTGTAAAAAAACATCTGTTAAAGCTGTTCCGCCAGTAAAATAATCTCCAACGTGTTGTGGGTTTTTGAACTTCTTCAAACCAGCTTCTGAAAGTGGATTTACATTAATAATGCTTCCGCCATTTTGTTTACATTTCTGTAATGCCGACAACATTCGAGGATGATTCGTACCAGGGTTTTGACCGATTACCATCACGACTTCCGCCTTATATAAATCATCTAAAGTCACCGAACCCTTTCCAATTCCTACCGTCTGACTCAACGCTACGCCGCTTGACTCGTGACACATATTCGAACAGTCCGGCATATTATTCGTTCCGAATGCACGAGCGAACAAACCATACAGAAATGCGGCTTCATTACTTGACCTTCCTGAAGTATAAAAAATGCCTTCATCCGGAGAATCTAATGCTTTTAATTGTTTACCAATTAATGCAAAAGCATCCTCCCAACTTATCGGCTTATAATGTGTCGCGTTTTCTTCCAAAATCATTGGATGCGTCAAACGGCCACTTCTTCCAATTTTAAAATCTGACCAATTAGATATTTCCTCCACAGAATATTGAGCAAAAAAATCGGGTTTTACTCGCTTCAAAGTTGCTTCTTCTGCTAATGCTTTTGCACCATTTTCACAATATTCACCCAAAACGGAACGCTTATCATCCGGATCAGGCCAAGCACAACCAGGACAATCAAAACCACCTTTTTGGTTCATTTTTGCCAAAGTCTGGAAAGCACGAATCGCTCCCATTTCGCTGATTGCGTGTTCCATTGCGACTTTTACGCCAGTTACTCCCGCGGCATAAGATGGTGGTTTGCTTAGCTTAATTCCTGTCAGTTCTTCGGAAGTAAGGACATTAATATTTCTTTTATTTGGTTTTGACATGATTGCATTTTTTTAATATAAATATGGAATCGATTTTTGAAATCGATGAGCTTTCTATAAGAGGAAAACAATCAAATTCACTGAAAACATAAATTTGACCGTTGAATATAAGGAATTAGTAATTAATTAAAATTAAAACGATTAATTAAAATTAAAACGACAATCATTATGCGTGATAAAACCCTAAATACTCCATCAGTATTAGTAGTTTTTTCTTCAATACAACTTGTGCCGTTTGACACTCTATTAAATTAATAAACAAACCTTTAATTCCGTCGTATTGATAGATTTTAAATTTCATATAAAGCACATCTTTATAAATCCAATAATGTTCGATAGATTCAAAGGGAACCATCTTATTTTCAAAATCTTGTGAACCTTTATCCACTTACTTTTCAGAATCTTGTAATCATACAGCATAACTTTTTTTCTCAGGAACAGCCACATGATATTCACTCCATAAATTTGGATAGTCATTTTGAAAATAAAGGGTTTTCAATATTCTGCGTTCAAGAGCAAACACAATATATTGATATTCCAAAATACTTCCATTCTGAATATTTGAAAATAAAAAAGACTACCTTTTAACATTTTCTGTTAATTTTTTTCAAAAATATCGTACACTTTATAAACGACTTTTTTGATTTCATCCCAATTAATCGTTTGTGCTTTAACCGACTGAGACGCCTTTTTGGAGTGGGACTAGTACTACAAAATAATTTAAGCTGTTGTTACTCCTTATGAATTACAATAACCATTATAGTTTAACAATTTTTTTTTGAGAAAAAAAAGGAATAGGAAAATTGGATTTTGTGGCGATTCGTCAGTTTTTGGCAAAAAGGTAAGTACTGTGGCAATCCGACAGCCCACAATATTGCATAAAAAAAGCCTATCATTGCTGATAGGCTTTTTCATTAAAGAAAGTTTTATACTAAAATTAAACACGTCTAACGTTTACAGCATTTTCTCCTTTCTTACCTTCTTTCAATTCATATTCAACTTCATCACCTTCCTGAATCTCATCAATTAATCCTGTAACATGAACGAAATACTCTTCGCTTGATGCACTGTCTGCGATAAATCCGAATCCTTTTGAATCATTGAAAAACTTAACTGTACCTGTTTGCATAATATTATTATTTTGATAATTTTGTTTAAATTATTTTCTGATTTAAAATGCTCTTTTTGAACACCCTAAATATTTTTTTTGACAAGAAGAGACTACTGAATATTAAATTTGTAGTGCTTAAATGCTACAATTTTTAAGAAACAGATTGCGATATCATTATAATCGCATTTATCTCTTCATAATCGAACCTTAAAAGTAAATCGCAAGAAGAGCCTATTATCGCTAATAATCTCTTCCGCGTAAAAGTTTTATATAAAGTTAGGCAACTCTAACATTTATTGCATTTACTCCTCTTCTACCTTCTGCCAATTCAAACTCAACATAATCACCTTCACGAATCTCATCAATTAATCCTGAAACGTGAACAAAATGTTCTGCGCCTGTTGAATTATCTGTGATAAATCCGAATCCTCGTGCATCATTGAAAAATTTAACTCTACCTGCTTGCATAATATTATGGTTTTGATAAGCTTGTTTGAATTAACATTTGACTTGGAATGCTCTTTTTAAACACCTTAGAGTAATCTTTGCCGAGAAAAGGAAACTACTGAATATTAAATCTACAATATGTAAAAAACAAATTGCAAATTATATTCCTACTTTGTCTCTTCGTAATCGAATTTTGATACGTAGTCTTGAAAACAAGACCACAAAAAAAGAGCCTATCATTTCTGATAGGCTCTTTATTTAAAAAAGTTTTATACAGAAATTAAACACATCTAACTTCTACAGCGTTTAACCCTTTTTTGCCTTCTTTTAATTCATATTCAACAGAATCACCTTCACGAATATCATCGATTAATCCTGAAACGTGAACGAAATATTCTTCGCTTGTTTCACTATCTGCGATAAATCCGAATCCTTTTGAATCATTGAAAAATTTAACTGTACCTGTTTGCATAATATTATTATTTTGATAATCTTGTTTAAATTAACTTTTGGTTTGAAATGCTCTGTTCGAACGTTTCAATAATTTTTTTTTGATAAAAGAAATTACTCATGACTGAACTTTGTAAGTTTAAATTTACAATATCTGAAAGTAAATTATACTATAATTACAGTCGCAGTTATTTCTTTATAATCAAATTTTGACGTGTGGTGTTCTAAAAAAGAAGCCACAAAAAGAGCCTATCACTGATGATAGGCTCTTTTTTATAAAAAAGTTTTATGTAAAGTTAGGCGATTCTAACATTTACTGCGTTTAATCCTTTTCTACCTTCTTGAAGATCAAACTCAACAGCATCGCCCTCACGAATATCATCGATTAATCCTGAAACATGAACGAAGTGTTCTTTATTTGAACCTTCTTCTGTAATGAAACCAAATCCTTTAGAATCATTAAAAAACTTAACTGTACCTTTATTCATTTTAATATTTATTATGATGTAATACTTAAAAACCCAAAGGTATGCTTATATATTTATTTTCCTACCTTTTAGTAAAGAAAAAATTCATTTTTTTGGAAAATCGATAAATTAAGTTACTTATTAACATTTTATTAAGGATTTTCACATTTTAAGAACCAAAAAAAGGTGAATATTTTATTTTCTCAGGAAATTTATCAATTTTGTAAAAGGTTAGACTCTTTCAAAAAGATGGTAAATTTTGCTTTTATCCGGTATTAATTTTTATTTATTTAGCTAGTTTCAAATCAATATTTTTGGTTAACTTTTCTGGTTAATTAAAAAAAACTGATACGGCTTTTGACGGATAAAACAAATCAAATTCTTTAGAGCGATAACTCCAAAAAGTCAAAAGCATTTTAGTATAATTGGATTTCTGAGTTCAATTCACTAAATTTCGTAGATTTTTTAAATTTGTTCATCTACTATTCTACCATTTGACTCAATAATTTATGAATATTCCGCCTACTATGTATAAAAGTAAAGCGATAACGATTTCAATAATACTGGAAAAATATGTTTAAAAAATTAAAAGGATTATTCGTTGTAGAAGATAATACGCCTGAAAAAACAATAAATAGTGCTAAAACCACTAAAAAAATAACTTCTACATCTTCAAAGGGAAATACAATCGTCAAGACGAGTACTACGACTCCACGAACGGTAACAAGTACCGACACAAAAGGAGAAGTGAATGATAAGTTTTTGAAAATTCTTTTTGATGCTTTAGAACAAAATAATCTGGAAGGTTTTGATTATTTAGAGTTCAAAAAATCTTTACAATCCTTGAGTACAATGCCAATGGATGAGGCGACTCGATTTAAGTCAGCTTTTGCAATGGCAAGCTCTATGAGTGTTTCGGCGAAGCAATTATTGGATTCTGCTGATTTTTATATTAATATTTTAACGCAAGAAGAACAAAAATTTGAGAAAGCTTTGGCTCAACAGAAATCGACTAAAGTTCATTCACAAGAAGAGCAAGTGAAGCAATTGGAAATGAATGTGAAAGCAAAAGCGGAACAAATCACGAAATTGACACAAGAAATTAATAAATTGCAGCAACAAGTGACTTCTACGAATACTGAAATCACTAAACAAATGTCAAAAGTGGCGAAGACAAAAAATGACTTTATGGCTTCTTATGATACTGTGACCGGTCAAATTCAAGATGATGTTGCCAACATGAAGAAATATTTAATTGGAGAAACGAAGGAAAAACCTACTGAGAAATAGAAAGTTGGTGGTATCGTTCTAACTTAGTGTTTTTAACATTGTTAAAAATGATTATTTTATCATAACAGCGATGTTTTTGATAGTTCATTATAAATTATTAAATCAAAAAATTAACACCTTATAAATATTAGAAATAAACTATGGATACTCAGAATTTAAAACCGAAAAAATCATTTTGGCAAAGACCAGAAGGAGTTACAGGTGGATTATTTGCATTGGCCGCTTTAGGTGGACTTGGATTTGTATTATTTACAGCTTTACCGACTTTAATCATTTTGGCACAAAATACTTTATATCTAGGTATAATGATTGTCGCAATTGCGGCACTGCTTTATATGGTATTTGATCCAAAGATGAGAAATTTGATTTGGTACAGTTACAAAAGTGTAATGCGATGGGTTACGGGAATATTTGTTCAGATTGATCCGATTGGCATATTGAAATCTTACGTGGAAGACTTACGTGATAACTTACGTAAAATGAATAAGCAGGTTGGAATTTTGCGTGGTCAAATGCACAAACTGCAGGAAACAATTAATAATAATAAAAAAGAAATTGCTAATAACTTAGCATTGGCAAACA